>JAGBOM010000015.1 GCA_017633865.1 Opitutales bacterium | reverse complement strand
CCGTAGCGGGAATGGAGATTTTTCGCGGCGCGAATCATTTTTTTCTTAGCGATTTTGAAATTCTCGGGTTAAGCGCGGCAAGCAGAATGTCCGCTATAAGATTGAACAAAATTATGAAGCCCGCGTACACGATTACGCAGCCCACAATCATGGTGTAGTCGTTGTCGAGGGCGCTTGATATGAAGAATTTGCCGAGCCCCGGAATTTGGAAAATCGTCTCCACCACAAACGAGCCCGTCAGCATTCCCGCCGCCGCGGGGCCCATGTACGACACTACCGGCTGCATCGCGTTTTTAAATATGTGGGCAAAGTAGATTTTTTTCGCGGAGCAGCCCTTTGCGGCGGCGGTTCTTACGTACGGCTTCGACTCCTCCTCGTCTATCGAGTTCTTTAAAAGCCGCGCAATCCACGCTATGTAGAACATCGAGAGCGTTACGGCGGGCAAGACCGCGTCTGAAAAGCTTTCCCAGCCCATCGCGTTGAAGATTTTAAGCTTCAGCGAAAATGCGAAAATTAAAATCGGCCCCGACACGAGCGCGGGAACGCAAATCCCCAAAAGCGAGGCCGAGCCCGCGAGCCTTCCGAAAAAATCGCGCTTGAAAGCCGAGGCCGCCGCCCCCGCCGCGACTCCCGCGACGAGCGCTATTATAAGCGCGTAAAAGCCCAGCTCCAGCGAGACCTTCGCCTTTTCGCGAATCAGCTCGTTAACCGAAAAGCCCTGGTATTTGTACGACGGGCCCAAGTCGCCCTTGGCGAGATTTTTCAGGAACGAAAAATACTGCGCGTGCAGAGGCTTGTCGAGCCCGTAGTAGGCGTTGAGAGCCTCGACTGTTTCGGGGGGCAGCTCCTTTTCGCGGTCGAAGGGGCCCCCGGGCACGAACCTCGCCATGAAAAACGTAGCGCTTACGATTATTAAAAAAACCGGCGCGGCCTCCAGAAGGCGTTTTGCGCAAAATTTCAGCATGCTAATTTTCCCCTCCTTTTTCGGAAAGATAGACCGGCTTGTAGTCGGGGTAGTCGAGAGGGTTTTCGTTCCAGTTTTTTACGCGGGGGTCGACCAGGCGCGCGCGCGTGTAAAAATATATGGGGGCGACCGCGCAGGCTTTTACAACGAGGGCTTCGGCCTCGATGTAGAGCTTTTCGGCTTCGGGCGAGGATTTCGCCTCATCCATGAGGCGGTCGAAGCTTTCGGATTTAAACCCGCAGTAGTTTTGGCGGCTTTTTGAAAGAAAGATTGATAAAAACGTTTCGGGCGAGAGGTAGTCGGCAATCCAGCTCGAGCGGGTGATGTCGAAGTCGCCGCTTTTGCGCGCGGCGTTGTAGGCGGGCCACGAGAGGTTGTAGAGCTCGCACTTTATCCCGAGCTCCTTTTTCCACGCGGCCTGAACCGCCTCGGCTATGGGCTTGTGCTGTTCGGAGGTGTTGTAGGTTATGCGGATTTTCGGGAATCCTTTTCCGTTCGGGTACCCCGCCTCGGCGAGAAGCTTGCGGGCGAGGCTCAAGTCGCGCGGGATTTTCGCGGAGCTTTTGTAGGTTTTAGAAACGCTTTCGGGCACGAAGGAGTAGGCGGGGCGCTGCCCGCCCTTCAGGAAGTTTTCGATAATCGCCCCGCGCGGAATTGCGATTGCGAGAGCCTCGCGAACCTTCGGGTTGTCGAGCGGCGGGCGCTTCATGTTGAAGGTGTAGTAGTAGACCCCCAAAAAGTCGGAAATTCTAAGGCT
>JAGBOM010000136.1 GCA_017633865.1 Opitutales bacterium | reverse complement strand
CGGGCTGGCACATAGAGTGCTCGGCGATGTCGCAAAAGTACCTCGGGGCGTCGTTCGACCTGCACGGCGGCGGCATAGACCTGTGCTTTCCGCACCACGAAAACGAAATCGCGCAAAGCGAGTGCTCTACGGGCGTTTCGCCGTGCGTCAGGCACTGGTTCCACAGCGCGCACCTGATGGTGGAAGGCCAAAAGATGTCGAAAAGCCTCGGAAACCTCTTTACTTTGGACGACCTCGTAAAGAAGGGCTACACGCCCGCGCAAATCAGGCTCGCCCTAATCTCGGGGCACTACCGCCAGAAGTTGAACTTCACTTTCAAGGGGCTTGACGACGCAAAAAGCGCGATTTTTAAAATGGAAAAATCCCTCGCCGCGGCTCTCGAAAAAGCCGGCATTGAAAAGAGCGAATTTAAGAGCCTCGTGCGCCCCAATTCAAAATTCGAGGGCACTGCGTTTGCCGCCGCCTGGGAAACCTTGTGCGACGACATCAACGTGCCCCGCTGCCTCGGAGAAATTTTTACGGCTTTTGCAAAGGCCAAAAAGGAGCCGCTTGCGCGCGCGGACATCGAGGCCTTCGGCTCTCTCGCGTACGCTCTTGGGCTTTCGCTTTTTGAAAGCGGGCAGGAGGAATCCGCCGAAGAAGAATCGGAAGCGCCCGAGGAAATCGTAAAAATCGCCGAGGAGCGCTGGAGCGCGAAAAAGAACCGCGACTACAAGCTCGCCGACGAGCTCCGCCAAAAGGCGCTTTCGCTCGGCTGGGCCATACTCGACAAAAAAGACGGCTATAACATTAAAAAAGCGTAAGGACATAAAATGAAGGTAATAAGAGCCAAAAGCGCGGGGTTTTGCTTCGGAGTGGAGCGGGCCATCGGAATCGCGAGAAAGTGCGCCAACTGCGGGCAAAACAAGGTCTATACCGACGGCCCGCTAATCCACAACCGCCAAATGATGGAGCGCCTTGAGCGCGAGGGCATAGTCGAAATCGGAGACTACCAAAGCTCCAAAGACCTCCAAAGCGAGCTCTCGCCAAGCGGCAAAGACGCGTCGGGCAACTTTATTGTTGTGCGCGCCCACGGAGTGTCGCCCGAGCGCCGCCAATACCTGAAAAACCTCGGCCTCGAATTTAAGGACGCCACCTGCCCCGACGTGGGCAGAATCGCGGGCGTAATAAAAATCCACGCCAAAAAAGGCTACACAACAATAATCGTGGGCGACCCCAAGCACCCGGAAGTCATCGGGCTTCTCGGCTACGCCGAAGGCCGCGGATTCGTCATAAAAAGCAACGCCGACATCGACGCTTTGCCCGACATAAAAGGAGACATCTGCATGGTTTCGCAGTCCACAATGTTTACGGACGACTATAAAAACATCGCCGAATATTTCAAAAAGAGATTTCCGCAGGTAAAGGTTATCGACACAATCTGCGGGGCCACAAAGGAGCGGCAGGGCGACGTAAACGTGCTCGCAAGCGAGGGCGCGCAGGCTATTATCGTAATCGGCGGCAAGCACTCCGCAAACACGGTCAAGCTCGCCATTATGGCAAAGCGCACGGGGCTGCCCTGCCTGCATATTGAGACGATTAAAGAGCTCGACATCGACGCCATAAAAAAATTCAGCGTCGTAGGCGTTACGGCGGGAGCCTCCACCCCGAACTTTTTAATAGACGAAGTCTGCAACTTCCTGCAACAGCTCTAAAAGCGCCCTTCGGCCTTCTTAAATAAAACCGCTATGAAAAATCCGCCACACGCGCGGATTTTTTTTGCGCCCCAAAAAAAACCCGACAAAAAATCGCGCTGCAAGTCCGCTTTAGTATAAAAAAACGCGCGGAGTTTCGCCGCGCGGGTTTGGAAAAGAGCGAAGGCCGAGTTAAAATCGGCGGCCTACTTTTCTTCGGGTTTGGGGGCGTCCATAATTTTGTAGCTTACGAAGGCCAGCCTGCGGCTGTCGGGCGCCCAGGAATTCACGTTTATTGTGCCCTGCCCCCCGAAAATCCGCGCTACGGTTTTAGGCTCGCCGCCGCTTGCGGGCATTACGCGAAGCTCCACATTCTTGTTTGCGGGGTGCGAGTCGGGCTTTACGTCGGAGGCGGAATACGCAAGGAAGGCAACGGTTTTGCCGTCGGGGGAGATGTGCGCGAACCACGAATTTCTGTCTTTGTCAAAAGTCATCTGCGTTTGGTTTGAGCCGTCCGGATTCATGCGCCAAAGCTGCATTAGCCCGCTTCGGCAGGAGTTGAACCAGATATGCCCCCCGTCCGGTGAATACTCGGGGCCGTCGTCCAAAGCCGGGGAATCCGTAAGGCGAATCTCCTCGCCGCCGCAAAGCGGGATTTTATAAACGTCGTAGTTGCCCTTGCGCCCCCCGCAATAAACGAGGAATTTTCCCTTCGGGCAAACGCCGTGCAAATAGCTTGGGCCGACAGGAGTTATCAAAGACGGCGTCCCCCCCTCAAAATTCACAACGTAAACGCGGGACTGCCCGTCCTCCCTCGTGTGGTGGCTGAGCGCCAAAATCGAGCCGTCTGCGGACAAAACGTGGTCGTTATTGCAGCTTTTGGCGAAGCCCGTAGGGATTTCGACCGGCTCGGAATCGCCCGCGGGCGAAATTTTGTAGATTTTGCCGCCGCTGTTAAACACGAGCCATTTGCCGTCGGGCGTCCAATTCGGCGCCTCTATTTTGCGAGGGAATTCCCTAACCGCGCGCCTTTCCCCGCTTTGAACGTCTATAACCTCCAAAACGCTCGAGACTTTTTCCGCGCAAACGGCAAAGTTTAGGCTTAGGCAAAACGCCGCAAAGTAAAAAATTTTTTTCATAAAACCGCTCCTAGTAGAATTGCTTATGTCTTTTACGCTTTTTAAATCTCGATTAGCTCGTAGTCGCAAGTGCCGACGCCCAAACTCTGCGCCGCCTCCAAGATAAGCTCGCCGCGGCGCGACTTTATGCGCTCGATTAGCGCCGCCTTGCCCGCGTCCGCGGAGTTGAAAACCAAATCGACGCAGGCTCTGTCAAGAGCCACGGGGTCGGTTGAGGAAAGAATGCCGATGTCCGCCATTTCGGGCTTGGCGGGGTGGCTGTCGCAATCGCAGTCGACGGACAAGTCCTTCATAACGTTGATAAAGGCGACATTGCCGCCGAGGTAGTCCATAACGGATTTGTCGGCATCGGCCATGGCCTCTATAAATTTGTCCTGCTCGCAGTCGAAGCCGAATTTTCCCGCGCCGTGTATGTAGCTTTTGCCCCTCGACGAGGCCAGGCCTATCGACATATTTTTTAGCGCCCCGCCGAAGCCGCCCATGACGTGCCCTTTAAAATGCGAAAGCATCATGACGCTGTCGTATTTTTTCAGGCCTATGCCGACGTAGTTTTTCTTGATTTGCCTGCCGTTTGGCACTTTTAAAATAAAATCCCCCTCCGCGTCCAAAATATCGACGGGGGCGATTTCGGTAAAGCCGTGCTCCTTTAGGGTTTGCAAATGGTCGGCGGTTTTAAAGCGGCGGCCTTCGTAGGCGGTGTTGCACTCGACTATCGCGCCGTTTAAAAAGTCCACAAGCCCCTTCATAAATGCGGGGCTTATAAAATGGCGCCCGCCGGGCTCCCCCGAATGGATTTTTACCGCGACCCTGCCTTTAAGCCGCCTGCCCAAAACCTTGTACATCTCGACAAGTTTTTCGGGCGTAATGATTTTTGAGAAATAAACTTTTGCCTTTTCCATAATAAAAAAACGTTTGTTTTTGCGCTTTAACGCGCGAACGCCGCCTCTAAAAAACTATAAAAATATAAAAACCTCCGCTTCTCAAACATTTTTTTTGCGCGGCTTAAAAAATATTTCGAAAATCCCGCAAAAACGAGGCCGCAAAGCGCCTTCAAAAAGCGCGAAAGGCTATTAGCTTGACAAAAAACGGGGGTCTGCCATCTTGAAAGTTTATTAATCGGGTTGGAAAACAGTCCCACGATTAATGTTAAAGACATGAAGGCATCAAAAATATTAGTTGCAGACCCAATCTCGCCAAAAGGCGTTGAATTACTAAAACAGCAGGGCTTTGACGTTGTCGAAGCCTACGGCTCCTCCCCCGACAAAATCAAGGAGCTCATAGCCGACGCGGAAGGCGTCATAGTGCGTTCGGAAACGAAAATCACGCCCGATGTCATAGCCTGCGCCAAGAAGCTTAAAGCGGTTGGCCGCGCGGGCGTCGGCGTCGACAATATCGACATTCCCTCCGCGACCGAGGCGGGCGTTGTGGTTATGAACACCCCCACAGGCAACACAATCGCGACCGCCGAGCTCACTTTCACCCACATCATGTGCGGCACCCGCCCGATAGTTCAGGCAAACAACTCCGTCCGCGACGGCAAGTGGGACAGAAAATCTTTCAAGGGCAGCGAGCTTTCGCAAAAGACCCTCTACATCCTCGGCATGGGCAGAATCGGCTCCGAAATCGCAAAGCGGGCCAAGGCCTTCAACATGGCCGTCATCGCCTACGACCCCTTCCTTACGCAGGCGCGCGCCCAAAGCCTCGGAGTTCGCCTCTTTGAAAAGCACGAAGAAGGCCTCCCCCTCGCCGACTACATAACTGTGCACATGCCCCTCACCCCCGCCACTAAATATATGCTCGACTAAAAAGCCTTCGAGATTATGAAAAAGGGCGTGAGAGTGTTCAACTGCGCGCGCGGCGGCATCAT
>JAGBOM010000135.1 GCA_017633865.1 Opitutales bacterium | reverse complement strand
GGCTGGCTCGCCGCCTTCACCGCCTACGAATACCGCAAAATGCTTGGCATGGCCGAATGGGCCGACGGCTTCGGCCTCTCCAAAAGGCGCCGCGACGTGCACGCGATATTCATTCCCGAAATGGAAATCGACATCGCAAAGGAGGCCGCGCGCCTCAAGAAAATTATGGACGAAGAGGACTGCGTAAACATCTTCATATCCGAAGGCGCGGGCGTGGAAACTATCGTTAAGGAAATGGAAGCCAAGGGCGAAAGCGTCCCGCGCGACGCCTTCGGGCACGTGAAGCTCGACGCCGTAAACCCCGGCAAGTGGTTCGGCGGGCAGTTCGCCGAAATGCTGGGCGCGGAAAAGGTTCTGGTGCAAAAGAGCGGCTACTTCGCGAGAGCCGCGGCCTCGAACAAGGCCGACCTCAACCTCATAAAAAGCTGCGCGGACTTGGCGGTGGAATGCGCCATGAAGCGCGTCGGCGGCGTAATCGGCCACGACGAGGACCAAGGGTGCGTCTTGCGCGCTATCGAGTTCGAGCGCATCAAGGGCGGCAAGCCGTTCAACACCAATTTCGATTGGTTTAAAAAGATGCTTTCCGAAATCGGACAGGCGTAGCCCCGCGCTTCGACAAAAAACAAAAAAGAAAAACAAAAAGCTTCGGTTTTCGCCGAAGCTTTTTTGCGGGCATATTTCGACAACTTGAAAACGACCCCCCCAAAAAAAAATTTTAGGTGAACGGATACCTTTAATAACTTGATTAAAGATTATCCGAATAAAAAATAGTCTAATAAAAAAAAGAAAACCGCCCAGAGCTCGTTGGTTTTGGGGCAGAGATTTTGAGCGCAGTTCAAGGAGCAAGAAAAAGCCGCGATAGGCGCATATTTTTATATGTAACTATTGCGGCTTTTTCGCGGCGACACAGAAATGCGCCAAAACCTTAACCCTCGGAAGCTTCGCTTCCTCTCTGTGATTCTTCGGCGCGGAGTCCCGCGCCTCTTGCCAAAAGCCGCATTAAACTTCGTTTAATAGCTCCTTCAGAAAAATCCGAATAAAAATAGTCTTAAAAAAGAGTAAATTCAAAAAAACGTTGTGTGCCCGTTTAGGCGCATTGATTTTGGATGCAGTTCAAGGCGCAAAAAAATCCCGCGATAGGAGTGTGCTTACGCACATGACTATTGCGGGATTTTTGCGGCAACGCCGAAATGCGCCAAAAGCAATCGCCTAAACAAAGCGCATGGGAACATGCCCCGCCATCATCTGCCCGCCGAATTTTTTATACACGCCCTCCGCCGCGGGGGTCGATACGCAGACTATCCATTCGATTTTTTCGGCCTTGAGGTAATCGAGAACGCTTTTTACAAGGGCGCTTGCAATGCCGCGTCCGCGGTATTGCGGGTCAACAATCAAATCGAGCAAATAGGCGTCAGAAACGCCGTCCGAAAGCGCCCTGAAAAACCCCACCATTTTTTCGCCGTCGAAAGCGCCGAAGGCCGCGCGGCTGTTTTTCAGGGCGGCGGTTATCTTGGAGGAATCGTCGCCCTCGCGCGCCCAGCCCTCGAAAAGATAGAGCCTGAAGATTTGTTCGGAATAGTCCCGCTCTGAAGGATCGAGCCTTAATATTTTTATTTCCGTATTCATTTTCCCCTTTTATTCGTTGACTCTTTTCTAAAAAAATATTTCATTTTTTTCGCGATTTCGGATTCCGAAACCGCGCTTTTTATGACGGATTTTAAAAATCTTAGGCCTATCGCCCTTTCTGACAAGCCTTTTATCGAGCGGCTTATATCCCTTAATCCTTCCGAGGGCTGCGAGGCGAATTTCGCGAATTTATTTATGTGGGCGGACTCCTACAAAACGCAAATTTTAAGCCTTGGCGAAAACTCGGCTATCGCGTATAGCGGAGCAAGCAAAATCCTGCATTTTCCGCTTGGAGAGCGCCCCGCCCCCGGCCTGCTTGCGCAAATCGCGGAGAAGTTCGCGGGCGAAAATCTTTGCCCCGACGGCGGCGTTTACGACGTGCCCCCGGACTACGCCGAAACTTTCGCGGGCGAGCTCGGCGAAAAATTCGAGATTTCGGAGCGCCCCGAGGATTTCGACTACATTTACGAAAACCAAAGGCTTCTTTCAATGGAGGGCAAAAAGCTCCGCAAAAAAAGGGGTCTTGTAAAGAGGTTCGAATCGGACAACCCGAATTTTTCGTGCGATAACATCTGCTCAAAAAACAAGGCGGATGCATTGTCTTTTATGGAGAGAATGAACTCCGCCAAGCTTGAAAGCCCGATTTTTAACGGGATTGGCGCGGAAAGCGGCGCCCTCGCCCGCGCCTTTGAAAACTTCGAGGATCTCGGCATTTGCGGGCTGATATTGCGGGCCGAAGCGGGCGAAATTGCCGGAGCCGCCGTTTTTAGCCGCATAAACGGCTCAATCTGCACTGTGCATTTCGAGAAGTCCGACGCCTCGATTAAGGGCGCGCCGCAAATGCTCGTGCTTCGGGAGGCTCAAGCCATGATTAACATTGGCGCAAGCTTTATGAACCGAGAGCAGGACTTGGGGCTTGAAAATCTGCGCCGCGCAAAAGAATCGCTCGAGCCTTTAAGGATGTACCGCAGGCGGCGGCTAAGGCTGAAGCTGAAGTAGCCGCGCCGCTTTGCGCGCAAATGCATCGCGCGGAAATTCGGAGGGAGCTAAGGGCGCTGCGAATTTTTCGGGGAGTATATTTTTACGCCCTTTAGGTGGAGGATTCCGCTTTTATCGAGGCGGATTTTTACCATTCGCGCGCGAAGCGGCTTTTCAAACTCGGCAATCCAGCGCGGTTTTGCGACGCCGCTATTCCAAACTTTTTTCCACGATTTTCCGTCTTCGGAAATCCAAAGCGAAATCGCGGAGGCGCGCGAGTAGAGGTTGTCGGATCGGTTGAAAATTTCGACCGCGCACACGTCATAAACTTCGCCCAAATCGACAACCGCGAAGGGCTCCTTTTCGTCGAGCGTATGGAAGGCGAACGCCCCTCCGCCGCCGAGCGTAAAAGCGTCGTCCTTCGGGCTGTAGCGGGCGTCTATCGACGAGTAGCTCGCCTTCGCGCCCTTTGAAATCCAGACGCCGTCGGGCTTTTTCGCGAGGGATTCGTCCTTCAAATTCACATTCGAGACGGCCGCTTCCGACAGCAGGATTTTGGGGATATGCGCGCCCTTAAACTTGGAGTTAAACGGGATTATCCAGAACCGCCAAGAGACTTCGCCCTTGAAGTTCGGCTTGTATTTTTCAAAAGTTTCGGGCCCGTGCGAGCCGTTGCCCACGCCCGATACCTTCCACGCTATTCTAAGCTCCGAATCCGAATCTTTCGGCAGCTGGTAGGCGTGCAAGACCCGCTTCATTTCCGCCTGCGAGTTCGGCAATAGCGACATCGCAAGCGGGGAGTTTTCAGAGGCGAAAACCGCCCCGAAGTTCCCCTTTTTATTTGAAAGCGCAAGCCATCTTACGCCCTCGCGGTTGCCCGTGTCTTGAAGCTTGGGGAACTCCTCGAGGAAATCGCGGACGTTTGCGGAATAAAGCCCCACGGGGGCGCCGTCAAGGCGGTCTACATAGTTGCACATCGGCCCCCTGCCGAAGTACGAAACCTCGCGCAGGCTTTTGGAGATTCCCATGCGCACCCCGACTCTCGGAAGCGCGAGATTTTCGGGCGTGGAATTCAGCTTGCGCGCGCTCGCGCCTACCCGCAGCATGGAGTTCAGAACTTCGTATGTTATCGCGGACTTAAAGCCGTCGCCGTCGGCGTTCGCGAAATATTTTTCGCACACTATTTTTTTGCCGCCGTTTAGGATTTTTACGGAGGCGTTTTTGGCTTCGAGATTTTCAAGCGAGTACGCCTCGGCGTCGCGCATGGCGGATTTCAGGTTTTCAATCCACGCCTGCGAGATGTCGAAGTCGAGGGCGGAGGAGATAATGTCTTTGCCCGCGTATTTTAGAGATAC
Organism: Opitutales bacterium; assembly: GCA_017633865.1. Taxonomy (GTDB): domain Bacteria; phylum Verrucomicrobiota; class Verrucomicrobiia; order Opitutales; family Intestinicryptomonadaceae; genus Intestinicryptomonas. The sequence continues at coordinate 1,816 of JAGBOM010000135.1, read as the reverse complement.
AAGCGCGGCGGCTTTCTTGTCGAATTTAAGCTCGACCGGCTGTCCGCGGCTTAGGAACGAGGCGGATATAAATTCGCCCTTTTCCGAAACTCTGAAAGCGCCGAATTCCGCGGGCTTTGAGGGCGTTTGGGCGTCGTAAAATTTGGACTGGTATTCGGCGGCGGCCTCGCCTTTTTTGGCGTAAGGCAAGTCCCGCTTGGCGACGAATTTGAGCGTGTAGAACAATTCGCCCCTTTCGCCCGTTTCGAGCTTGGGGGCTTCCGCGGGGTTCAGGTCGAGGCGCAGTTTTCCCGTCTTTTTGGGCTCGAGGTTGAAGGGCGGCAGATTCGTCTTTTTATAGACTTTGCCGTTTTGCGAAAGCTCCAAAACGAGGCCGAACTCGTTCAGGTTCGTGTCGAAAAATTCGTTTGAAATTTCAAGCTCAGAAACCGAGCCGAGCGGCTTAAACTGGACGTTTTGGTGCACGCTTTTCACGTTCAAATATTTTCCGGAATAAGTTCTGTCGGCAAAAATTATGCCGTTTAGGCAGAACGAGCCCTTGCTCGGGACGGTCTTCCAGTCCGCCCCGTAGGACAGGAATTTTTCCGAGGGGTTTTCGGGGCAAGGCAGGTAGACTGACTGGTCGACCCAATCCCAAAGGTAGCCGCCGTTTAGCGATTCGTCGGCGCGGAAGGCGTCGAAAATTTCGCGCAGGTTGCCCGTGGAGTTGCCCATAGAGTGCATATACTCGCAGAAGATAAAGGGGCGCGTCTCGTTTTGCATTTCGGTCTGGTACCACTTTATGCGCGGGAGCCCGCCGTACATTCCCGACACGAAATCGGTGGGGCTGTTCAGGCGGCGGTTTTTGATTGTGAGAGGGTCCCGCATTTCTACTTCGGAATGTATCGGCCTTTGCGGGTCGGCGGAGCGGGCGAAGTCGAACATCGCCTGGTGGTTCTTGGTGAATCTCCAGGCGTTCTCGTTGCCGAGCGACCATATTACAACGCACGGCACGTTTCTGTCGCGAATAACCATATTGCGCATGCGGTCGACGCAGGCGGGCGTGAACCACGGGTGGTCGCCGGGAATGTCGTCGCGCAGGGCGTGGGTTTCGAGGTTGGCCTCGTCTAAAACCGTTATGCCGTAGCGCGAACAAAGCATATAGAAGCGGTCGTCATTCGGGTAGTGGGAGGTGCGCACGCCGTTTATGTTGGCGCGCGCCATAAGCTCGACGTCGCGGAGCATCCACTTAAAGTCGCACGCCTTGCCCTTGTCGGGGCTCCAGTCGTGGCGGTTCGCGCCCTTTATTAAAAACCGCTTGCCGTTTAAATAGAGGGTTTTTCCCTTTATCTCGAACTTTCTAAAGGCGTAGTCGGCGGCGGCGCTTTCGAGCTCGTTGCCGGCGGAATCCTTCAAATCGAAAACGATTGTGTAGAGGTTCGGCTTGTCGGGGCTCCACAATTTAAAGCCGCTTGCGGAAACTTTTTTGGAAATTTTTATAGTTTTCCCCTCCCCTCCCGAAAATTTTTCGGCAAAAAGCACGCGCTCCTCCCCGCTTGAATTGTCGATTAAAGAGCAGCTTAGCTCGCCCGAAAACTCCGCGCCCGACTTGTTTTCGATTTCGACCTCGACCGGAATTTGAGCCTTGCCAAGCCCCGCGCCCTCGAAGATTGCCGGCGCGTAATAGTCTTTAATGTACGTTTTGGGGCGGGCGAGCAAAATAACGTCGCGGATAATGCCCATGGTGTGCGGCATATCCTGCATCTCGAAGTACGCTCCGGTTGTAAATTTGTAAACCTCGACGGCTACGGAATTTTCGCCCTTTTTAAGATATTTT
>JAGBOM010000134.1 GCA_017633865.1 Opitutales bacterium | reverse complement strand
CGGAGAAGGGGGGATTCGAACCCCCGGTACGCTTTTGACGCACACTCGATTTCCAATCGAGCACATTCGACCACTCTGTCACCTCTCCAATCGATTTTATCCGGCTTTTTATCGGATAAATTAAAGGTTTTACAATTTACGCGCCGCCCCCTTTTTGTCAATACATTTTTTCGTTTTTTTGCGGGGCGTTTTTATCGAAAAAATCCGTTAAAAAAAGGTTGTAATCGCCCGTTTTTAAAGTTTAAAACCTCTTGCATGAAAAATTTTATCAGCGGAATTTACGCCGGCGTCATGATAGCGTTTGGCGGCGTCGTTTATTTATCTTGCGACAACAAGTATGTCGGCTGTTTCCTGTTCGCGCTGGGGCTGCTTACGGTTGTTTTGCGCGGGTTCGACCTATACACGGGAAAGATAGGCTATTTCACGCTTTCCGGCGGGGACGGCTCCAACTTCAACCCGCTCAGGCGCCCGCTTTACTTCCCGACGATAATTTTGGGCAATCTTGTAGGCGCGATTATTATAGGCTACGGATTCAGGCTGACGAGGGTTTCGGCGCGCATTGTGGAGGTGTCGAACAACTTGGTTGCGGCGAAGCTGAACGATTCTTATTTGAGCATTTTTATACTGTCGATGGCCTGCGGCATCATGATGTTTTTGGCGGTGGACAACTACAAGAAGTCAAAGAGCTGGCTTTTTGTAATTTTGCCGGTTATGGTCTTTATTTTATCGGGCTTTGAACACAGCGTGGCGAACATGTTTTACTTTTCGATGTCGGACGCCTGGAGCGCGAAGTCCGCGGTTTACGAGCTTGTGATGATTGCGGGCAACGGCGTGGGCGCGATAGTCTACCGCGCGTGCAGCCTGAAGCTAAGCGCGTAGCGTTTCGATTTATATTTTAAAAATTTTGCCTTTTATATTTTGCTTTAAGCGTTCGGCGCCCTTCCCTTGCGCCGAGCGTTTTTTTTGTCGGTTTTTTATCGGCAAAAATCTGTTTCTTAAAAAAATGTCGCGAAAATTTTTAAGCGGGCGGAATTTCTCCCGCGAAGAAAAAAGAAGCCGCGGTTCGTCAATCTTTGAAAGCGGAGGGGTCTGCGTTTGCCTCGATTTCGTTTTCGATGTCGTCGGGAAGTTGGTGGAAAAAGTCTATGCCGGTAAGCTCCTCGATTTCGTCTATCGCAACGCAGTAGTCCCAAATGGAATTTTCGGCGGGGTTTTGCGGGATTATAAATCCCAAGCCGTAAAGCCGCCCGTTTGCCTTGTCGCAAACGACTATCGCCGCATAGCATGAAACGGGAACGGCGATTTTATTTTTCATAAACCGCGTCGGCGCGGAAAGTATGGGGCCCACAAAAACGCGCGCGGTTTCGTACTTTCGGGCGATGTCGTTTGCGATGCGCATTTCGAGCTCGCGCCAAGTTTGGCGGTTCAATTTCGGCGTTTGCGGAATTATGTTCGTCATGTAAAAAGTCTCGCTTTGCGCCTCTGGGCCGTAGCAGCGGCCAACCGCGTAATTCGGCGCCATGTGCCCCCTGTCGTAGCCCGATTTAGAATAGT
>JAGBOM010000133.1 GCA_017633865.1 Opitutales bacterium | reverse complement strand
GTCTTTTTTTTAAGCGACACAGAAATGCGCCAAAAGCTCTCCCCAAAATTAGGCGGGAGGATTTTGCGTTTAGACAAGGAGCGAGAGAAAAAAGGGCTCGAAAATAGAATTAACATTCATTTCGAGCCCTTTTTGCCGAAGCGATACAGTATAAACACAAAAGCCTCCGCATAAAACGATTTTGGATGCAGAACGAGTATTGAAAACCCTTCAAGGACGCGCGGTGTATCTTAATATACATAAGCGGTCTTGAAGCAGATTTCAAAAACCGTTGTGAGCCATTTAGGCGCATTGATTTTGGATGCAGAAGCAGGCGCGAGAGCAAAAAAAGCTCGGAATAGAATTTACATTCATTCCGAGCTTCTTTTTGCCGAAGCAACGAACTTCTGCGCCAAAATCAATCGCCTAAAGACTTTCCGCGTCCAACATATCCCCAAACCCCTCGATAATCCGCTTGTCGCTTCTAAAAATGTTTAGCGGGCTTATCGAAATGGAGATTTTAGGGTCGGCAAACTTGCCCTTTATTTCAACTTCAATCGAGCTTAATAGCGGGTTTATGGCGTTGAAAATCTGCGAGAAAAGCGGGGTCGATATCGAGGCGAAGGGCTTAAACAAAAGCTTTGCGTTTATCCCGCCCGACATAAAGTTATAGTGCGACGAGCCCGTAACCCTCGCCGAGGGCCCGAAAATCGCGATGTCGCCGAAGTCGATTATTGAATCCGAAACTTCAAAGGGCGAGCGCGCCTCGGTAAAGTAGAAGCTGCCGAAAGGGATTTTCATGGAATCGGCCGCCCTTGAAATCGCGCCGAGCAAGTGTATGTCGGCAAGCTGGGGGTTTCTCAAAACGGCCTCGCCCGAGCCCGAGATGCTTTTGGCGTCGTCCAAAAATCCCTTAAGTTTTGCGCGCCCCGAGATTCTGCCGAATTTCGCGCTTTCGGCGGGCTCGTCGTGGGGGGAGTCTCCCAAGGCGTAAAGCTGCTTGTAAAAGTCGTACTCGCGCAGATTTTCCATAGTTGCCTCGAACTCGAAATAGTCTTTGCCGTCCTTTTTCAGGAGGTTGAGGGAGCCCGCCACTTTGCCGCCGGCGCAGACGGCGTCGACGCCGCGCAGGTAAATGTCGTCGCCGCGGGCGTAGGCGGAAAATTTCACGTCGCGCAAGTCGAACTTTGAGGCCTTGACGCTTCCGGGGGCGTCGCAAATCAGGTTAAGAGTGTCCTGCGGGTTTTTATAGCGGTAGGGGTTTGGCATGTGCAGGGTTAGTTTTAGGCGCGGCGCCCCGGAAAATTTCAGCATTTTCGAGACATCCTCAACCCTGCGTCCGCCCATTGCGATGAGCTCTTTTTGGTTCAGCGAGGTTTCGACAATGACGCGGTTTTCCTCGTAGGAGTCAATCTGCTTTGTCGGGTAGGTCCATTCGAGCATGCCCGAAAGTTTTCGGTTTTGGCGCTTTACGAGAAGGTCGAAAATCGAGATTCTTTCGGGCGTTATCCAAACGGCCATATCCGCGCTGTCGAATTGAACGCCGCCCCTTGTGATGTTTTTGCCGCTTACGGAGCCGTAGATATGCATAATTTCGGGGCGCATCCAGCGGCTTGAAATGTATATGTCTACATCGGGAAAATCGCTTTTAAAAATTATGTTTGAAAAAACCTCCTCCCACCACGGCGCCATAAAGTGCGAGATTGCGGGGGGCTGCAGCGAGCCGCGCAGCAAAAAGAGGTAGTCGTAATTTTTTACATTCTGATAGACGTCGCCGCAAATTTTCCAGCCCTCGACGCTTTTTACGCGCAAGTCGCGCCCCCAAAACTCACCGCTTTGGGAGTCGTAAGTCAAATACCCGCCGCCGAACTCGACGGGGATTTTCGTCACTATCGACTCCCCGAAGTCGAAGAAGCTGAACACGCCGATTTTCGGATTCGCGAAATTCTGTTCAAACGACAGGCTCAGACTCCCGTTAAGGAAAAGGCCGCCGCCGAACTCGAAGTCT
>JAGBOM010000132.1 GCA_017633865.1 Opitutales bacterium | reverse complement strand
GGGCGGAGGGCAGGCGGAACCCGTAGTCGACAAGGCGCTGTTTTCGGGATTTATCGCCGTTATACATGCCGCGGATTTGCGGGACGCTCACGTGGCTTTCGTCGATGAACAATAGCGTGTCTTCGGGGAAGAAGTCGAGCAGGCACCAGGGGCGCGAGCCCGCCTCGCGCCCGCCGATTTGCCGCGAGTAGTTTTCTATGCCGGTGCAAAATCCGGTTTCGCGCAGCAGGGCCAAGTCCTCCTCCGTGCGCGTTTTTATGCGCTGGGCCTCAAGCAGCTTGCCCTGCCGCTCGAAGAAGGCGACCTGCTCCTCCATTTCGGCGCGGATGCGCGGCAGGGCGGCTTCGATGCGGTCTTGCGGGGTTACGAAGCTTGTGGCGGGGTAGAGGTCGAAGCGGCCGAGTTTGCCGGCGGATTCGCATGTGAGGGGGTCGATTTTTTTAAGCGATTCGATTTCGTCGCCGAAAAACTCGACGCGCAAAGCGGTGTCGAGATAGGCGGGGAAGACGTCGAGCGTGTCGCCCTTTACCCTAAACGCGCCGCGCTCGAAAGATATGTCGTTGCGGGCGTAGCGTATGTTTATGAGCTTTTCGATAAGCTCGCCTCTCGACATTTCAAGCCCCGGGCGCAGCGGAATCATCATCTTTTTGAAATCCTCGGGCGAGCCCAGGCCGTATATGCAGGAGACCGACGCCACCACAATAACGTCGCGGCGGCTTGTAAGCGAGCTTGCGGCCGAGATGCGCAGCTTTTCGATTTCGTCGTTTATGGCGGAGTCCTTCTCGATGTAGGTGTCGGTTTGCGGAATGTAGGCTTCGGGCTGGTAGTAGTCGTAGTAGCTTACAAAGTATTCCACGGCGTTTTCGGGGAAAAACTCCTTAAACTCCGCATAGAGCTGCGCGGCGAGCGTCTTGTTGTGCGAGATTACGAGGGCGGGGCGGTTCGATTTTGCTATGATGTTTGCCATCGTAAAGGTCTTGCCCGAGCCCGTTACGCCCACGAGCGTCTGGTATTTCGCGCCGCTTTTTATAGAGCCCAAAATTTTTTCGATGGCCTGCGGCTGGTCTCCCGACGGGGCGAATTTTGAATTTAGCTTAAAGAGTGGTTCGTCCATAAAAAAGCATCGACATTTTTCGGCTTAAAATTTGGGGGCTTAAGCCGCTTTTTGCAAACCTTAAAAATTTCGCCGCAACGCGGATTATCCCGCCCGCGCAGAAAATTACGCTTGATAGAGGCGGGCTTTAAATGTTAGTTTTAAGAAAAAATGGAAGAAACGTCTTTAAAAAGAAAAGTGGTTTTAACGTGCGCCCAGCCGACGGGCAAGCTGCATTTGGGCAACTACATAGGCGCGGTGCGCCAGTGGGTTGAGCTTCAGGAGAGCTGCGAGTGCTTCTTCGGCATTGTAGACATGCACGCAATCACCATGCCCTACGTCCCCGCCGATTTGCGCAAAAACACCTACATGTGCGCCGCGCAGTATTTGGCCTGCGGGCTCGACCCCGACAAGTGCAGCCTTTTCATACAGTCAAACGTAATAGGCCACGCGGAGCTCAACTGGGTTTTGGCCTGCCTTTGCCCCCTCGGCCAGCTCGAGAGAATGACGCAGTTTAAGGACAAGTCCCGCAAGCTTTCGGCGGGCGGCGACGTTTCGATAGGCAGCGGCCTTTTGTTCTACCCCGTTTTGATGGCCGCCGACATTCTTATTTACAATGCCGACATCGTCCCCGTCGGCGAGGATCAAAAGCAGCATCTTGAGCTCGCGAGGGATTTGGCGGTAAAGTTCAACAACTTCTATTCGCCGACCTTTAACGTCCCCGAGGCATATATCCCGAAGACGGGCGCGCGGATTATGTCCCTCCAGAATCCGGAGGCGAAAATGTCTAAGTCCGACAAAAACGCCCTCGGCTCGCTCTACATGATAGACTCTCCCGACGTCCTGCGCAAAAAGATTATGAGCGCGGTTACCGACTCCGAAAGCTCCGTAAAATTCTCGCCCGAGAAAAAGGGAATCTCGAACCTCATAAGCATAATGGGAGCGGTGTCGGGCAAAAGCGTTGCCGAAATTGAAAACGAATTCGCGGGCAAACAGTACGGCGACTTCAAAAAAGCCGTGTCCGACGCCGTCATCGCAAAGTTCGACCCCATTCGCGTAAAATACGAAGAGCTTATGCGCGACAAGGCCTATCTTGAAAGCGTTTTAAAGCGCGGCGCCGAAGCCGCCCAAAGGCGCGCCGACAGGACAATGTCGAAAGTCTACCGCAAGGCGGGCTTTGTCGACGCCGTCCGAGGCTCTAAATAATTCAACCCCGAAAGGAGCGCAAATGCACAATAAAAATCTGCTGCCTCCGCTTTACATAGCGGACGCCATAATGTTTGTGGCGGTAATCTTCATGTCTTGGCCGTACGCCGCAAAAGGCGAAGTTTTGGACTTCAAGCTGGCGCTTCTTCTAAGCGTTTTGGTTTTTGCCGCCATGCTTTTAATGGCCGCGCCTATCGTCTTTCAGTATTTAATCGCAAAGCGCGCGGTTGAAGACGGCTCGAAGGCGCGCGCGGCGGAGGTTCAGGAGCAGATAAAAAAGATTTTCGGTACGCTGCGCACTTTGAGGGATTCGCTCCTTGCGCAAATCGAGACAGCCGAAGAGATGAAGGGCGAGCTTGAGTCGTTGTCGGCGGATTCCGAGGCGGCCTCCGAAAAACTCGCCGCCCTTGCCGAGGCCTTCGAGCGCTTCAAGGAGGAGTCCGCCTCCGCGGGCGCGGAAAGCGAAGGCGTAAACTCGCGCCTTGAGGAGCTTGAGGACTCGTGCTCGCGCCTTGCAAGCGATTTTGAAAAATCGACGCTCGCTTGCAGCGGCAGGGTCGAGGCCGTCATCGCGGAGTTCTCCGCGCTGAAGGCGGAGTTTG
>JAGBOM010000131.1 GCA_017633865.1 Opitutales bacterium | reverse complement strand
TATGTTCGCGAGCCCCAGCGAGAAGATTTCCTGGTTCGTGTTTAGCCTTTCGGCGCTTTTTGCCGCAAGGCTTTTGCCTATCGATGTCGATTCTATTACGCAAAACATCGCGACCGCCGCCGACGCGAACACCACGCTTCTAATAGGCGCGGCCTCGAAATTCGGAAGCGTGATTCCCCAGTCCGAAACGGAAATGGAGTTTATGTAGGCCAAGTCAAGCTCGCGGAACAAGCCTATCAGCGCGCATATCGCGGAGGGGACGATAAGAGCCATGGCCTGCGCGGGCAGCTTTTTGAAGAATTTTTTGCAGGCAAAAAGCGTAATTACGGCGGCTGCGGCGACGGCTACAGCCTGCCAGTTCGCCTCGTCCAGCCGCCTTAGCGTGGCCTCGCTTGTGGCTATGAATTTGCCGCCCGAATTTTTTATGCCGGAAATGCCGAGGGCGTTTGCGGACTGGTTCGCGATTATGAGCATCGCGCCCGCCGTTATGTAGCCCGTAACGACGGTTCTTGAAATGTAGCGCGCGAGGTTCGTGATTTTAAAGACGCTTGCAAGAGCCAAAAATACGCCGACAAGCAAAACTATCGCCGCCGCGGCCCCCGCCCTCTGTTCTTCCGTTACAAGCCCGAGGGAGGCGAACGCGCTCATAAGCATTACCGCCGAGGCGTTGCTCGGCCCGAACATGATAAATCTTGACGAAGAGAAAACCCCCGAAACCGCCGCCGCGGCTATGCACCCGAAAAGCCCGTATTTAATCGGCAGCCCCGCGATCATCGCGTAGGCTATGCTCATCGAAAACGACAGCATCGCAACCCCCGCGCCCGCCTTTAGGTCGCACCCGAGCTTGTGTTTGTCGTAGCGCCTCAAGACGTTTTTTAGCGGGAACAGCCTTATGTCCGCCGCCGATTTTGAAAGGGTTTTGACGAAGCCTTTTTTCATCTTAAATTTTTTCGAAGCTGTCTACCCGCGCGGGGGGCACGTTAAGGTAGACCTTCTCCGCGCCGAGGTGCCTCATATTCGAGAAGCCCACGCACTTCGGGTCCCTTTTCAGGTTGTAGGTAAACTGCGCGAATCTGCCCCCGCGCTCCAAAACGCTTTCGCTTTCGCCCAGGATTTTTTGGACGATGTCTTTGGGCAGGCTTAAGAGGGGCAGGCTCGACAATATCGCGCAGACGGGCCTTTTTTCCCCCTCCATCAGCCGCGACAGATTTTCCGCGCCCGCGTTTATCACGCGTATAGACGGAAATTCCCTTTTTAAAATTTCGCACATTTTTTTGTCGAACTCGACGCAGTACAGGTTTTCGGGCGGGAAGCCCGACGCCAAAATCTGCCTTGTAATCGGCCCCGTTCCCGGGCCCAGTTCGACGGCGATTTTATCGCGGCTCAAATTCGCCGCGCGGACCATCGCCCGCCCCAGAAATCGGGAGCTCGGCATTATCGAGCCCGTAAAGCGCGGCTTTGAAAAAAAGCGGAGGGTAAAGCTAATCGAGTCTTTTAGGCGGCTAAAATTCATTTTCGCTATTTTGTGGGCTGGTAGATGTCGTGAAGCCTTATCAAGCCGAGAGCCCTGAAATCCCTGTCAACCACGGGAAGCACGGATAGCTTCGAGGGGCGGTCCTCCATAAGGCTTGCGGCGCGGCCCAAATCGGCGTCGATTCCTACTGTAATCGGCGTTTTTGTCATGATAGACTCCACCGCGGCGGAGTCTATCTCGACATTGTTTTGGAGCATTCTGCGTATGTCGCCGTCTGTCGCGATGCCTATCAGGCGGCCTTCCCCGTCAACCACGCAGGCGGCTCCAAGAGGCTTTTGCGTCATGGCTATTACCGCCTGCCTGATAGAGTCGCCCTTTGAGATGAAAGCGCATTCGCTTTTGCCGTGCATTACGCTCGACACTTTTATGGTGAGGTTTCTGCCAAGCTGTCCGGCGGGGTGGCATTTTGCGAAGTCCGCCTTCGTGAAATTTTTGGATTTTGAAAGGGCGCAGGAGAGCGCGTCGCCGAAGGCCATGGCGAGCGTCGACGAGCTTGTGGGGGCGAGCCCAAGAGGGTCGGCCTCGATTTCGACGCCCGCGTCTATCGCCGCGTCCGATTCGCCCGCCATGGGGGAATCCATATTGCCCACTATAGACACGATTTTGCAGCCGAGAGCCTTCAAAATCGGGATAATCCTAAGGCATTCCGCGGTCGACCCGCTTTTGGAAATCATAACTACGGCGTCTTTGGGCTCGCACAGGCCGAGGTCGCCGTGGACGGCCTCGGTGGCGTGCATAAAAACGGCGCGCGAGCCCATGCTCGAGAACGTCGCGGCGAGCTTTTGCGCCACAAGCCCCGATTTTCCTATCCCGCAAAAAACGATTTTCCCTTCGCAATCCATTAGAATTTGGAGGGCTTTTTCGAAATTATCGTCGATTTTTGAAACCGCATTCGCGAGGGCGTCGGCCTCTATTTGCATTGCGGCTTTGGCGGCGGATATAATCCCCTGGTCCATATTACTCCTTTTGCGCGAGCATTTTTTCGGCCAAAGCCAAATCTTCGGGGGTGTCGATGCCGACAACCTTGTAGTCGCTCTCGACAAGCTCAATCGGTATTCCCGCGTCTACAAAGCGCAGCTGTTCGAGGCTTTCGCAGGCTTCGAGCGAGCTTTTTGGCAGGCGCGAATATTTTATTAGGGTGTCCCGCGAATAGCCGTAAATGCCGATGTGCTTTAAATACTTGCGCCTTTTAAGCCACTCGGCGGGGTTTTGCTCGCCGCGCACAAAGGGCAGGGGCGAGCGGCTAAAATATATGACTTTGCCCGAGGCGGAAGTCAGAACCTTTACGTTGTTCGGGTTGAAAAGCTCGTCTGGGTTTTCTATTGGCGTGGCGGCGGTGGCGAGGGCGCAGCCGGTCTTTTCGTGTATGTCGAAAATCGAATCGATGAGGCTTGTGGGTATGAAGGGCTCGTCGCCCTGCACGTTCACCACAAATTCGGCGTCAATCTTCGGCAGAGCCTCCACTATGCGCTCGGTGCCGTTTTGGCAGGCGGGGCTCGTCATTACGCAGTTTGCGCCGATTTTTCCGCAGAAGTCCTCTATTTCGGGGCTGTCGGTAAGCACGAACACCCCCTGCGCCTTTTTGCTCGCGGCGCACTTTTCGTAAACCCTTTCCAGAACCTTTTTGCCGCCGAGGCTCGCGAGGGGCTTGCCCGGGAATCTGGTTGAGCCCATTCTGGTGGGGATTGCTATGGCGCTTAAAAGCATCGCGGTTTTTATCGCGCCGTCGGAGTCTTTTACGCCGTCCCAAAACTTCTTCTTTTCGGAGATGTCCTCATGCGGCTCGTAGAGGTGGATGTAGTAGAAGATTCCGCCCGCGCACAAAAAAATCGCGACTCCTATAAGCTTGAACAAAAATTTGTACGCCCTCAGACTCATGCCGACTTTTACGGAGGAGGCCGCGTAGGAGTCTTCGTAGGATTCGTTGGTTCTCAATATGAACGCAAGCCCCACGAAGGCCGGTATCGCCCACGCCATTATTTGCAAAATCGCTATAACCGCATTTTTCATCGATGTTCCTATTTTTTTCGATTCGATATTTTTCGCACAACGCGCCCGCTTAGTCAAAACAATTATTATTGTTATCGGCGGCGTTTGGGCTTTGCGTTTTTTTGCCCCGCGTTTTTTTTGTGTTGACTTGCGGGGCGCATAGGGGTAGGGAGTATGGGTATATTTAAACCAAAATTAAAAAACGAAAAACAAAAGGACATTTGAATGAACAGCCACACAAAAGAGGATGCCGAATCCGTAAAAAGGCGCTTGCGCAGGATAGGCGGGCAGATTGCCGGCATAGAAAAAATGGTGGACGGCGGCCGCGGCTGCATGGAGGTTTTAACGCAGATTTCCTCCGCAATCGGGGCGCTTCAGGGGCTGTGGGGCAAAATAATGGAGAGGCACTTGAGGGTGTGCATTTCAAGCGCCGTTTTAAGTGGCGACAAAAAGCTCGTCGACGAGCTTGTTGAATACCTTAAAAAAGTGAGGCCGTAGGAGGGGGTTTTGTATGTCTAACGAAAGCGGACATTGCTGTTGCTGCCATAACGGCGGCGGCCAAAAAAGCTGCAATGGCGGCGGCGGGGATTCCCGCGGCGGCTCGTGCTGCGGGCGCGGATCTTTTTTTAGGGGAAATGCCGCGCTTTGGATTTCGTTTTTCAGCCTCGTCCTGGGGTTTTTAACGGCGCATTTCGACGCGGATTGGCGAAGGGACTTCCCGCTTGCCGACCCGTCTTGGATTGCTGTAATTTTGTGCGGATTTCCGATAATTTCAAGCGGGTTTTCCGCGCTTTTTAAGTCGGGCAAGATAAGCTCGAGCCTGCTTGTGGGCGCGGCCATAATCGCGGCTTTGGCTCTCGAATTTTTTTCGGAAGCGTCGGGCGGGGGCTTGGGCGAATGCGGCGCGGGCAATATTTTCGCCGCGGGCGAAATCTCTTTTTTGATGGCTTTGGGAGGCGCGCTTGAGGAGTTTACCGTTGCCAAAACCAAAGAGGGCCTGAAGCGCCTTGTAAAGCTTTCGCCCAAAAAGGCTCTGCGCAAGAAAGGCGCCGCTCTCGAGGAAATCGACGCCTCGCAAATACGCTCGGGCGACATTATCGTCGCAACCCACAACGAAATGATTGCCTGCGACGGCGAGGTTGTCGGCGGGTTCTGCCTTGCAGACCAGTCGTCGCTTACGGGAGAGTCCGCGCCTGTCGAAAAGCGGGTTGGCGACGCCGTTTACGCGGGAACTTGGAACAAGTCGGGGCACGTCGAAATAAGGGCGTCTTCAAGCTCCGCCGAAACCGCGATAGCAAAGCTTGTGAATCTGGCGCAGGAGGCCGACGGCAAAAAGGCGCCCATATCGAGGATTGCGGACAAGTGGGCGTCGCGCATAGTGCCTTCTGCAATCGCGCTTGCCGCCATGGTGTTTTTGTTCTCGAAATTCGCGCTCGGCATGGAGACGGTTTCCGCCTGCGTCAGGGGCGCGACGATTTTGGTCGTGTTCTGCCCGTGCGCGTTTGTGCTCGCCACTCCGACGGCGGTCGCGGCGGCGATAGGCAATTCGAGCAAGAAGGGCGTGCTTGTAAAAAGCGGGGCGGCGATGGAAACTTTGTCGAAAGTCTCCCGAATATTTTTCGACAAAACTGGGACTTTGACGAGCGCGAAACTAAAAGTTTCGTCAATGATTTCTGCGGGGGCTCTTCCCGAAAACGAATTTCTTAGGGCGGTTGCCTCCGCCGAAAAATTCTCAAGGCACCCGATAGCGTCTGCGATAGTTTCGGAGGCGGCGGCGAGGGGGATAACCCTGTCGGAGCCCGAAAGCGTGAAGGCCGACTTGGGCAGGGGCATAGAGGCGGACTTCGGCTCTTGCAAAATCCGCGTATGCTCGCCGAAGGCCTTGAATAAATCCGAAATTTCTGCGGAGCTCGAAGCGTTTTTAAGCCGCGCGAAAAACCGCGGCGAGACTGTTTTTGCGGCGTTTAAAGACGGCGAATTTCTGGGGGCGGTCAGCCTTTTTGACGGCGTAAAGCCCGAGGCCGCGGCCTCCGTTTTGGCGCTAAAAAAGATGGGCGTAAAAAGCTCGATTTTGTCGGGCGACAATTACGAGGCCGTCTCCCGCGTTGCGGAAATTGTCGGGGCGGACTCTTTTAGCGCGTCTTTAATGCCGGAGGAAAAGCTCGCCTTTATAGACGAAGCCCGCGCCAAAAACGAAACCGTAATGATGGTCGGCGACGGCGTAAACGACGCCCCGAGCCTCGCCAGAGCCGACGTGTCGGCGGCCATGGGCGCCCTCGGAAGCGACGCTGCCATAGACGCCGCCGACATCTCCGTTTTAAACGACAATCTTTCTCTTATTCCAAGAACAGTCGCGCTTTCAAAAAATATGATGCTTACCATTCGCTTCAACTTGAGCGTGTCGGTCTTGATAAACATATTGGCGGTGTTCTTGGCGGCGACGGGCGCGGTCGGGCCCGTGGGCGGGGCGCTGATACACAACGCGTCGTCTCTCTTGGTTGTGGGGAACTCCGCGCGGATTTTGTTTAGAAAATAGGCGGAAATTTTTTTGCGGGTTTTACCACCGGCTCTTGCGGGGCGCAAAGAGGATTTTCGCAAAAAGTCGCGCGCTTTTTTTCATTAAAGCGGATTTTCGCCGCGCGGCTTTGGGCGTAAAGCCCCGCGCGGGGCGGCCTCGGCGGCTTGCGCGGCAAGCCCCGCTAAATCTTGTCCTTGTCGATGACCCTGTTTTCTATGCCGAGCTGGGCGTAGATTTTTTCGAGCTCCTCCCCCTTGTCGGAAATCACCAGAACCTTGTCTTTGGGAGAGAGGGAAGTTTTGCCCTGCGGCACAAAGTAGTTGCCGTTTCTTTTCACCATTACAACCAGAGTGTTTTCGGGCAGGCGCAAATCCATGAGTCGGCTGCCGTTTTCGAGCATCTTTTCTGAAATTTCGATTTCGGACATGCTCGACTTTATGTCTTCGGAAAGCTCCACGCCGAATTCGCTGCCGCCGAGGCCGCCTTCGCGCACGAGGCCGAACTTCCTCGCCAGCGGCGCGACTGTCGTGCCCTGCACAAGCAGCGAAACAAGCGTTGTAAAAAACACTATGTTAAACATCATCTGCGCCTTTTCGACATTCGCGATGAGCGGGTACGTCGCGAAAATAATGGGAACCGCCCCCTTTAGCCCGACCCACGAAATGTAGGACTTTTCGCGCTTTTTCATCTTGAAGGCGAAAAGGCATAGGAAAACCGCAAGCGGCCTTGCCGCAATCGTCATAAAAGCCGCGATTGCAAGGCCTATCCAGAATATGTTTAAAAGCTCGCACGGGTTTACCAAAAGCCCGAGCGCCAAAAACATTATAATCTGCCAAAGCCACGCGAAGCTTTCAAAAAACGCGGCTATCGCGCGCTTGTGCGAGAATTTCGAGTTGCCGATGGCAAGGCCCGCAACGTAAACGGCCAAATACCCGTTGCCCGCGAACTTGTTCGTTATAGAGAACGTGAAAATGGCGGAGCCCAAAAGCAGAATCGAGTACATCGCCGCGTTGTCGATATTGATTTTGTTGAGCAAAAACACCGTTATTCTTCCGAGAACGTAGCCGAAAAGCAGGCCGAACGAAAGCTGGACGGCGAATTCGACGAGCGATTTTGCCGCGTCGAACGAGCCGCTTTTCACGATTTCTATGAGCAAAATCGTGAGGATGTAGGCCATGGGGTCGTTGCTGCCGCTTTCGAGCTCGAGGGTGGAGCGCAGCTTTTTGTCGAGATTCAGTCCGCTTGAGCGCAAAAGCGAGAATACCGATGCGGAGTCCGTAGACGACATCACCGAGGCAAGCAATAGCGATTCGCAAAAGCTGAGCTCGAAATTCCCGCCAATCATGTG
>JAGBOM010000130.1 GCA_017633865.1 Opitutales bacterium | reverse complement strand
CCAGCCCGGGCGGCCTTCGCCCCACGGCGACTTCCCAAAGTTCTCGCCGTCCTCGGGCTTGCGCCCCTTCCAGAGGGCGAAGTCGGAAACGCTGTCGCGCTCGTATTCGTCGGCGATGTTGGCGTCGCCGGCGGAGTTTACGGACTGGGTTGCGAGGTGCTCCCTGTCGAGCCCCGAAAGCTTGCCGTAATTCTCGAAAGACGAAATCCTGAAATAGACCGAGCCGTCCTTTGCCGCGTAGGCGTGCCCCTTTTCGACGAGGGTCGAAACCATGTCGAGCTGCTCCTTGATGTGCTCGGTGGCGCGGGGCTCGACGGTGGGCGGCAAGAGGTTCAGCCTCTTGCAGTCGTCATGGAATTTGTCCTCCCATTTTTTTGTGAAATCCTTGAGCGACATGGCAAGCTTGCGGCTTTCGCGTATCGTTTTGTCGTCAACGTCGGTGATGTTGCGCACGTGCCTTACCTTGATTCCGGCGGCCTCAAGCGTTCTGCGCAGAACGTCCTGGACGGCGAAAGTCCTGAAGTTGCCGATGTGGGCGGGGCCGTAAACCGTCGGGCCGCAGCAGTACATCCCGAAAGCCGCGCCCTCCCTTGCGGGGAGCAGGGGCTCTTTTTGTCTTGAAATGGTGTTGTATGCGCTTGGAGTCATTTTTTTTAAATAAACAAACGCAAATATACTAATCTTTTTTTGCTTTAAAAGCCTTTTTTTTTGGGCGATTGCTTTTGTTTTGGCTTCGCGCTTTTGGCGCGGAAGTTCGTTGCTTCGTCAAAAAAAGCTTGGAATGAATGTAAATTCCATTCCAAGCTTTTTTATTCCCCGGCCTGCTTCCGCATCCAAAATCGCCCGCCAAAAATTAACGAACTCTGGGCGGTTTTTCTTTCTTCATTTTTTAATTAGACTATTTTTTTATTCGGATAATCTCGAATGAGTTATTGCGTAAGCAATACGGCTTTAGGCAAGAGGCGCGGGGCTCCGCGCCGAAGAAACACCCGAGATGCGAGAGCATCTCACGTCGAGGGCTCGCCTTCGTTAAAATAAGCTTGTTTTGGGGGAGGAATTGCTTAAATATGGGGGTGTGAAATTTTTTAAGAAGAGATTTTTTTATTTAACGGCGGTGCTGGGTTTGAGCTGGGGGGCGCTTTATTCGCAGGAGGCTCAAAAGGCCGCCGCTTTTGGGCGGGGGGAAGAAATCGACGCCTCCAAAGACGCCGAATTGAAGCGCCAGGCCGAGAACGAGACGCGCATCGCCTCCGAGCGCCGCGCCCGGTACGAGGCCTTGCGCAAGGCGGAGAAGGAGAGGGTCGAGATTTTGATGGGCAAGCTCGCCGCGCAGACCGCCGCCAGCGACAAAAAGTACAGCGAGGCGTACATGCAGTCTTTGCGCACTTCCTCCCCGCAGCTTGTCGCGGAATCCCCCATGCAGTACGACACCGAAAGCGGCGTTATGTCCGCAAAGGGCAACGCAAGGCTCTATTCCAAAGATTTTGAAATCGGCGCGGACAAAATCGAATTTAATAGCCGTAAGAACACAGCTTCCGCCTCGGGCGACGTGCGCATTTCGCAGGAAAGGCTGAGGGCTGTTTCCGACAGGGTCGATTTCGACATCGAAAAATCCGCCGTCAAAACCGCCTACACCCGATTGGGCTCCGCTCCCGTGTATTTGGAGGCGGACTCCCTGAAGGGCGGCTCCCCCAAGTACGAGGCGAACAACGCAAAAGTGTATTTCGGCGAGCCCGACTGGGCCGCGATAAACGCGGACGTCGGCAGCATTTCGTACGACAGGGACGCCGACCGCCTCGAGCTTGACGACGCCGTTTTCCGCATCGGCCCCGTTCCGGTTATGTACTTCCCGTACTACTCGCAGAAGGGTCTGGACAGGCCGCCTTTTATTTACGAAACGCGCGTCGGCTATAACAGCGACTTCGGCGCGAAATTCCAAAACACGCTTCTTTATACTGGCTTGGGCGACGTTTCCCCGGGCGTGCTTCTCGACTATTACACAAAGAGGGGCGTCCTCTTCGGCCCCGCGGCGGATTTCGGCTATAAAAACGGCGGTTTTTCCATTGCGGGGAACCTCCGCTCGGGCTATATAAACGACAACGGCGGCGCTGATATTCTGGGCTTTGACGAGCTCGGCAGGGCTATCGACAACCGCCGCTACTTTATAGATTTTGACGCGAAGGTAAGGGTGGGCGAGTCGTTCAGGCTGACGAGCGTTTTGAACTACTGGAGCGACCAGTTCGTAACGAGGGATTTCCGCGAGGATCTTTTTTATCACGACCAAACTCCGGACAATTTCACAGAGGCGGTTTACTACGGCTCGTCGTGGCAGGCGTCTGTGTTCGCCAGATATTTGCCGAACTCGTGGGTTGCCGCGGCGCAGCGCCTGCCGGAGGCTCGCATAGACGTTTCGCCCATGCAGATTTTCAACACGGGCTTTTACCATAACGCCTACGTTTCCGCGGGCTATTACAGGGCGACCTCCCCCGAGGGGCTTTTCGAGGCCATGCAAACGGGCAGGTTCGACGCCTACTACGGCCTGTCGCGCCCCGTAAAGCTCAATTCGTGGAGCTCGATAACGCCGATAGCCGGCGCGCGCATTACGCACTACACAAGCGCGCTAAACGGCGGCGACTACACCCGCATGATAGGCCAGTTCGGCTTCGACGCGCAAATGGAGGCCTGGGGGCTTTGGGAAATCCGCAGCAAGACACTGAAATTGGACGGCGTGCGCCACAGCCTGCGCCCCATAATAAAATACCGCTACATGCCCGCCGCCGACCAGGGCAACGCGCGCGTAAAGCCTATCGACAGGCTTAACTATTCCACCTACCCGGCCATTTTGGACTTGGATTTGATGCGCAACACCGACGAGATGTATTCCATGAACACCATCCGCTTCGGCCTCGAAAACGTGTTTGAAACGCGCGACGGCGCTTTCGGCTCGAGGGAAGTCGCGCGCCTAAACCTGTATCAGGACATAAATTTCGAGAAGTACCCCTACATAACGGACTCGTCCCGCAGGTACGACTATAGCGACTTTTACGTGAGCGCGTCGGTGTCTCCGGCAAGGTGGATTTCATTCAGCGTTTACAGCCGCCTAAACCCGAACGACGCCCATATTTCGGAAGTGTGCGGCGCGGTGAGAATTTCCGACGGCGACTCTTGGGCCGTGTCGTTCGGCAATGTTTATCTGGAGCCCGACCTGTCGCAGCTCTACGCCTCTATTTACCACAAGTTCACGGAGCGCTACGCGGTTCTTGCCAGATGGTATTACGACGTCAAAATCTCCACCATGACAGACCAAATCTACACGCTGAGAACAAGGCTCGGCAACTCGTGGTTTATAGACTACAACCTCTCGTACCGCAGCGGCTCCGCGCGCGAAAACAATTTGAGCTTCGGCGCGAATATTGTCTATTTGATGCAGTAAAAAATGGCCGAAGACCTCCAAGACGGAATTTTGGGGCCGGCGGGCGAGCTTTCCGTAAAGCTGCCCGTGTTCGAGGGGCCGCTTGATTTGCTGCTTTTTCTGCTTCGCAAAAACGAAATCGACATTTACGACATCCCGATAGAAAAAATCACCTCGCAATACTTGTCGGTTCTTAGGGCGATGGAAAATTTGTCGCTCGACATCGCGGGCGAATTTTTCGTGATGGCCTCAACTTTGATGTACATAAAAAGCCGAATGCTTCTGCCCGCCGACGAGCGCCTCGCGCAAAAGGAGGAGGAGCGGGAGGAGGGCGAAGACCCCCGCTGGGAGCTTGTCGAACAGCTTTTGGAGTATAAAAAATTCAAGCAGGGCGCGATGGATTTGGAGGACATGATTAACGCCCGCCAAAACTGCCTGGGCCGAAATTTTCTGCCGGGCGCCGAGGCCCCCGCGCCGCGCCCGCTTAAAAAATCCGACAAAATCGAGCTCTGGAACGCCTTCAACAACGTTCTGCGCCGCCTCGCAGAAAAGCTCGTGCAGGGCGAAATCACGGGGGAGCAGGTTTCGGTCGCCGACAGAATGGAGTACATTCTCGATTTGGATTGCGACGAATTTTGCTTCTCCAAACTCTTTGAGAAGGGCAAAACCACAATTCCCATGCTTGTGGCGACATTCCTCGCGGTCTTGGAGCTCGCGCGGCTTAGAAGGCTCGACATTTCGCAGGGCGGGCTCTTCGGCGAAATCTACCTAAAAAAACTTTCAGCCCCCGCCGCCGAAGAAAACAACGCAAATTCCGAAAATTCCCCCGAAACCAATCTCGAAGGCGGGGCGGGCGGCGCCCCCTCCGAACCCTTCGGCGGAACATCTGAATCTTCAGTTCCCCACGAACCCTCGGAATCCGGCGCATCCGCATAGCCCCGCAATTTATTAAAAAAAATATTATGAAACCCGGAAAAAGAAAATCGCACCTGCTCGGAGTCGGGCTTGATTCCGACGGCGAAAAGCGCATTACCCGCGCCGAAGATTTTTCCATAATTG
>JAGBOM010000129.1 GCA_017633865.1 Opitutales bacterium | reverse complement strand
CTTAATTTTTTATGTGCATTTTCGCGCGCCGTTTCCATACTAAACAACATACAAAAGAATTTTTCGATTGTCTTATGGCAAAAATCGAAATTCACCGCAGATTTTTATTTTGAAAAATTCCCGCATATTTTATTTTGAAGAGCCGATTTCGGCGCGTAAAGGTTCCCTGTCGGGGGGCGCGCTTGGCGGAGGGGCTTTCGCCCCGTTTCGAGGCGCGATGGCGCGCAAGGGCTCCCTGTCCGGGGCGCGCTTGGCGGGGGAGTTTTCGCCGTCTTTAACGGCGGGGGGGCAAGCCGAATTTTTGCAGAAACAAACGCAAGAATAACAACCAACAATAAAAATCTATGGCAGAAAAAAAAGTAGCAAGGAAAGCCGCGGCCAAAAAGCCCGCGGCGAAGAAACCCGCAGTAAAAAAAGCTCCGGCTAAAAAAGCCGCTGTAAAAAAGGCTCCGGCCAAGAAGGCGGCTCCCGCAAAGAAAGCCGTCGCCAAAAAGCCGGCGGCCAAGAAGCCCGCAGCCAAGAAGGCGGCTCCCGCCAAAAAAGCTCCGGCTAAAAAAGCGGCCGTTAAAAAGGCTCCGGCCAAGAAGGCCGCCCCCGCGAAGAAGGCCGTCGCAAAGAAGGCCGCTCCCGCGAAGAAGCCCGCGGCTAAAAAGCCCGCCTGCAAAAAGTGCGGCTGCAAGAAGTAGTTTTTTTTGCGGAAAACAAAAAAATATTTTAAAACGGCGGCGGAATTTTTCCGCCGTTTTTTTTGCCCGCGCGGGTTCGGAAAAATTTTTTTAAGGGGGCAATCTTTTGTTGCTTTTTTGGAGAATTTAACTTTTTATTCTACCTTTCAATAAAACTAAAAATGGAAAACAGACTATCCTCCTGGGCAATGAACATTGCCTCGTCTCCCACGCTGATTGTCGACGCGAAAGCGAAGGCTCTTAAGGCAGAGGGCAAAGACGTCTGCGGCTTCGGCGCGGGCGAGCCCGATTTCGACACGCCCCAATTTATAAAGGACGCCTGCGTCAAGGCGATTTCAGAAGGCAAAACAAAATACATCCCCGCCGCGGGCTTGCAGCCCCTGCGCGAGGCCTTGGCCGACGACTACGCTGCGGGCAAGGGTCTTAAAAACATAAAGTTTTCCAACATCGTTGTAAGCGCGGGCGGAAAATTCTCGTGCTACCTCGCGATTCTCGCGGCGATATCGCCGAACGACGAGGTAATCATTCCCGCGCCCTATTGGGTGAGCTATCCCGAAATGGTAAAGCTTGCGGGCGGCAAGCCCGTGTTCGTTTACGCTGGCGACGAAAGCGACTTTAAGATTACCCCCGAAATTTTGGAGCGGGCGGTATCTTCCAAAACCAAGATGCTCATTCTCGGCAGCCCCTCGAACCCGACCGGCTCCGTCTACACGAAATCCGAGCTTCAGGCGATTGTGGACTTCGCGATTAAGCACGACATCTATATACTTTCCGACGAAATTTACGAGCACCTCGTTTACGACGGCGTAAAGGCGGTCTCGCCCGCGACGCTTTCTGAGGAGGCGCAGAATAGGGTAATAATCGTTTCGGGTTTCAGCAAGACATACGCCATGACGGGCTGGCGCCTCGGCACTCTTTGCGCCCCGGACGACATCGCAAAGGCGGTCGCCAAGCTCCAGAGCCAAACCTCGTCAAACGCCACGACCTTCGCGCAGTACGGAGCATTGGAGGTGTTTAAAAAGCCGGAGCTAGCGAAGGAGTCGCTCGCGATGATGCTCGAAGCCTTCGACCGCCGCCGCCTTATGCTTTACGATGGCTTAAACTCCATAAAGGGAGTTTCCTGCCGCAGGGCGAAGGGCGCGTTTTACCTCTTCCCGAACATTTCGTCTTTCGGCCTGAGCTCTACGGACTTTTGCTCGAAGCTTTTGGACGAGGAGCTTGTGGCGGCGGTTCCCGGAATCGCTTTCGGCTCCGAGCCCAACATCAGGTTCAGCTACGCCGTAAGCGACGAAATCATCAAAAAGGGCATAGAGCGCATATCGCGCTTCTGCTCCAAGCTTTAAAATTTTTTTGAAATCCGGCGCGCGGAATGCGCGCCTTTTTTTTAATGGCAATAGACGAGCTAAAAAAAGGAGTTGTCTGCAAAAGCGCGGAGGAAACCATGGCGCTCGCTTCCCGCCTTGCGCGGGAAATGCGCGAGGGGACGGTCGCCCTTACGGGCAACTTGGGCGCG
>JAGBOM010000128.1 GCA_017633865.1 Opitutales bacterium | reverse complement strand
GCCCGAAAGGCGCACGGGGCGGCGGCTTCCGGGCGAGGCGGCGTCCTCAAGCTCCGCCACGGGGGTAATAGCGCCCGTGCGCCCGACCTGAAGGGTGATTTGCCAAATTCTCGCGCGGGCGCGCTGCGCCTTGTATTTCCATGCGGTAGCCCAGCGGGGCGCCTTGCTCGTCCAGCCCGCGAGGGCGTATTTCGACATGTCGTCAAGCTTTACGACGGCGCCGTCGGTATTAAAATCGAATTCCGCGCGCTCGCCTTCAAGGCGCAAAATTTCCGCGTAGGCCTCGTCGGCGCCGCGAGCCTTCGCCTGCCAATGCAAAGTCGGCAGCCCCAAAGACGCCAAAAATTTCGGAAGGGCGGACTGCGAGCCGAGGGACGCCCCCTCCATTTTGCCTATCGAATAAAAGGCCGCGTAAAGGGCGCGCCCCGCGAGCTTTTCGCGCTCGAGAAGCTTGAGGGTTCCCGCCGTCAAATTGCGGGGGTTCGCGTAAAGGGCGGCCTTCATTTCCTCCCGCTTTTTTTCGGAGGCGCCCAAGGATTCGCCGTCGAATTCGCGGCGGAATTTCTCCTCGAGCTCGGCCTCCTGGCGGGCGCGGATTTTCGCGAAGTCGGAATTGAGCATGTAGGCCTCGCCGCGAACCTCCAAAAGGCTCGGGATATTGCCGCCGGAAAGGGCGGCGGGAAGATTTTTTATAACGCCCGCGTTTCTTGTGATGTCGTCGCCGACGGAGCCGTTGCCTCTTGTAAGCAGGCGGGATAGCCTGCCGTTCTCGTACACCGCGGAAATTCCCGCGCCGTCTATTTTGGGCTCGACGCAATACAAAAGCGGGGCGGAGGCTGAAAGCGCGTCGGATAGCCTTTTGTCGAAATCCTTGAGCTCGCCGAGGCTAAAGACGTTCGCGAGGCTCAGCATTTTTGAAAGGTGCGCGCGCTTTTCAAAGCCCTCGGAGGAGTCGTCGCCGACTTTTTGCGTGGGAGAATTTTTGTCGGCGTATTGGGGGTTCTCCTCCTCGAGGCGGCGCAGCCGCGCGAGAAGAGAGTCGTACATTTCGTCGCTGATTGCGGGGGCGTTTTCCTTGCGGTAAAGCCTTTCGTACTCGTTCAAGCGGCGGCGCAGCTCGAAAATTTCCCTGCCGATTTCGTCCATATTTTTATTGGGAGCCATTCTTGGCGGTTTCCCGCTTTTTTTCAATTTGAAAATGCGTTCGGGCGGACGTTTTCCGCTTTTGGGGGGCTCAAAGTGTTCAAAAAGATTATTTTTATTAAAAAATATCAAAAGTATATTTGCCGCCCGCGCAAAATTTTTATATATTGCGGGCATGAAAGCCACAACAAGCCAAAAGAATACGCAAATAAACTCGCCCGCGAGAATTTGCCCGTTAAAGAACCTAAGCCCCGAAAGCCTATCCCGCGCGCTCGAAGCGTTCGAGTGCGGCAGGCTGGGGCAGGCCGCGAGAATCTTCGAGGCCGTCTTAAAGCGCGACGACATCATAAGCGGCCTTTACCAAAAAAGGTGCAAGTGCATAGCGCGCCTCGAGCCCGAAATCGTCGAGACCGAAAACTCGCCGAAGGCAAAAAGGCACGCGGAAATTTTGCGCGCGTTCTATTCTTCCATAGAGGCGCGCGACGCGTTCGACAAAAACAGAATAGGAGGCGCGAGGCTTCTCATCTCGCAAATGATGGACGCCGTCGCCATGAAATATTCCTGCCACAAAATAGAGTTTGTGCGCCGCGGCGAAAACATCAGCGCGAACTTCACCCGCTACCCGCTCTGGATGTTTGAAAACACCGGCGGCGAGCTCAGGCTTTTGGAGCGCGAAGGCCAGCTTTCGCGCGGGACGGAGCTAAACCCCGCCGAATGGCTAATTTTTACAGCCGACGCGCTGATGGCCGCAAGCTCCATAGCATACCTATATAAAACCATGGCCCTGCGCGACTGGGCAATATATTGCCGCCGCAACGGCATGCCCGGCATCAAGGCCAAAACCGACGCCTTCCCCGGCAGCGAGCAGTGGATTGCCGCCTGCAAGGCCGCGAGCGACTTCGGCGCGGAGTTCCACGCGGTGTTCTCGCAGGGCACGGACATGGAGGCCATCGACATGTCCTCGAAAGGCGAGCTGCCCTACCCCAAGCTCGTCGAGAGGATGGACAGGGCACTCTGCGCGCTTTGGCGCGGCGGCGACCTTGCGACTTTAAGCGGCTCGGAGCGCATGGGCTCGGCCTCGCAGTGGTACGAAAGCACAATCATCGAGGAGGACGACGCCGAAAACATAAGCTCCGCCTTCAATCGCCAGATAGACCCCGCCGTCATAAAGCTTTCCTGCGGCGACGAAACTCCTCTCGCGAGATTCGCCCTCCGCCTGCCCGACTACGAAACGCACATCGCCGAGCTCGAAGTTTTCGAGCTCCTCGCGAAAATGGGGCTGACGGGCGACCCGTACAAAATCGCGAAACGCTTCGGGTTTCCGCTGGCGGAAGACTCTCGCGCAAACGGGGGCGAAAACAATGGATAGGGGAAAATCCGCGCTCCAGCTGCTCTGCCCTTTCGGGAATTGGAGCCACAAAAAGGGCATGCAAATAGTCGATAAAACCGCCGCCCAAAAACTGCGCGACTCCTTCATGCGCGGCTTCGACAGAATCTTCGGCGTTCCAATCTACATCGGCCACCCCGACGACGCCGGCAAGCCCGCCAAGGCCGTGGGCAGAATAGAAAGCATAAGCGTAACCGACGAGGGCATAGCCGTTTGCGCGAGATATTCCGAGAGCGCATACGCCAAAATAACGTCGGGGAAGCTCAAGTGGCTTTCGCCGCGCTGGAGGATGCAGGCTCTTAAAAACGGCGCGTTCAGGCCCGTAAAGCTGATTTCAGTCGGCATGACCGACAACCCGAACATCCCAAATAGCGGCGCGATTTTAAGCTCCGAAAACCGCCGCCTCGACGCCGGCTCGAAAAAGATTCTCGAGCTTCAAAGGCTCTCGAGCTCCGCCCTGAAAAAAGCCGAAAGGCTCGAAAAAAGCTCGGCGGAAATTTCGGAAAAATCGGCGAGGCTAAACCGCGACTTTCTCGATTCCCAAATCCAAAAAAACGCGAATCCCCCCGACCCGTGCGAGCTCGCCAGCCTCGCCATAGCCCGCTCCAAAAAGACCGGCGAACCCTACATCGAAAGCTTTTGCGCCGTACGCAGAAAATACTACGGCTCCAACAAAAAATAAATACGCGCCCCTTTCGGCGCGCAAAACAGCAAAGGAAAAAAATGAATAAAACCAAAAAACGCGACGTCTCGATTATCGGAAAAATCAAGGCGTTTTTCAAGGCCGCGCGCTTTGGCAACATCGCCGAAGGCACGCATTCCGGGCACATCACCCTCGCCGCAAAAAGCGATATCGAAAGCTCAAACCTTCTCGTAAAGCTCAGCGGCGGCGAAATCGAAACCGCCGGCGAAACCGACGCCATTTTGGGCGTCTGCACCGACTGCGGCGAAACGGGCGACTTCCTCGACGTGGCTCTCGCCGGCTGCGCCGAAAGCACGATGATGTGCGTGGCCGCCTCGCAAATCAGCGCCGGCGACGTCGTCTACTCCAAAAGCGGCGGCAAGGTCGGCGCGGGAAAAACGCCCGGCTCCACAAGGATAGGCGTAGCCCTAAACGCCGCGCCCGCAAACACGGTTGTGGAGGTCGACCCGCAGGGCTTCGGCCAGAAAGGCTGCGAAATCCACGCCTGCGGAGTGTTCGCATGGACGGGCTCGGGAACGGAAAGCTCGGTCGAGGTGCCCGGCCTTGAAGAGGGCGACGTAGTAGTCGCGACCCTCGCGGCGGCGGCCTCCTCCGAAAAGCTCCTTAAAGCCGAAATCTCAGCCGACCTCAAAAAAGCGGCCTTCACCCTCGACTCCGCCGGCACGGCCGAAACTACGCTCGTAAACTGGGCGGTAATACGCAACTGACAAACGGAACAAAAACCATGGAATCAAACATAACCTACGCAAACGAAAACAAACTCGCGCAAAGCACATATTCCGAAGCCCTGACAGCTTTCAGCTCGGGCTGGAACGAATCCAAATGCGCGGAGCTTCTGGACTTCATCGCCCCCGCTGTGCCCGTTGGCAGGCGCTTTGAATTCAAGCGCGCGAACAACGCCGAAGCCTTCTTTAGCGAAAGCGACGACGTCCGCTCCATCGGCTCCGAATTCAAAAGAGTGCGCTACGGCGGCGACACCGTAAACGAAAAAACCCTCAACAAGGGCCTTACAATGCGCGTCGACCACGACGAAATCGCCGACGACAACTGGCAGGAGCGCTACACCGCCCTGCTTTTGGAGCGCCTAATGCGAAACGAGCTTCGCCGCGCCGTAAGCGCGCTCGAGGCCATAAGCGCGTTCCCCGAAAGCGACACGGTCTGGAATCCGTCCGGCTCCGTAAACACCGACGCCGACCTGCGCTCGATGCTCGCGCTCGCCGCCGACGAAAGCGGCGTGCGCCCCAACAGAATCCT
>JAGBOM010000127.1 GCA_017633865.1 Opitutales bacterium | reverse complement strand
TGCCCATGATGTGCGACGAGTTTACGTTGCCGAAGAGGTCGACCTCTATGGCGGTATTAATCGAGATGATTCCGAGTCGCCTTACAAGCTCGGGGTTGTTGGAAATTTCCTGCGGGCGAAGCACGATTTTGTCGTGGAAGAACTTCATGTTGTCGTAAATTTCCTGAAGCTTGGGCGAGGTGACGGTAAGCGAGGTGGCGCTTGCGAACTTCATGTTGCCGTTTGCGAGCATGTCGATTACGGAGTCCTGCAAAACTTCGCTGAACATCGAGAACTGCGGAATGTCGGGATTAGCGCCCATCGCGCCCAAAACCGCGTTTGCGATGTTGCCGACGCCGCTTTGTATGGGCAAAAATTCCTGCGGGATTCGCCCGGCCTTCATTTCGGAAGCGAGGAAGTTTGCGACGTTTTCGCCCACCTTTGTGGTGATGGGGTCCGCGGGCTTGAAGCCGCCGACTTCGTCGGGGCGGTCGGTTTCGACAATGCCGACAATCTTAGACGGGTCAATCTTCACCGTTTTCGAGCCGATTCTGTCGGAGCAGGTGTAAATCGGGATTTCGCGGCGATGGGGCGGGTTTGCGGTTTCGTAAATGTCGTGCATGCCCAAAAGCCCCTTGGAGTGGTGGCGGTT
Organism: Opitutales bacterium; assembly: GCA_017633865.1. Classification (GTDB taxonomy): domain Bacteria; phylum Verrucomicrobiota; class Verrucomicrobiia; order Opitutales; family Intestinicryptomonadaceae; genus Intestinicryptomonas. Next base: position 1,504 of record JAGBOM010000127.1, on the reverse strand, counting down.
GAGCTCGATTAAAACTTTTTTGGCGAGCTTAAGCCCCGTGGGGGAAATGCCGACGGAGGTTGTGAGGAGGATTTCGCCGCTGTCGGAAACGTCCGCGGCCTCGACAATCGCCCAGTCGAACTCGCCCATGAAGCCGTAGTTCATGTACTGGGGGGTCATCGAAAGGTGCATGTCCACAAAGTTTATCGAGCCCGCGTTGATTGCCTTGCGCATGTCGGCGTTCGACTGGTACGGCGCGCGATACTCCAGCGCGTCTGCGAGAGCCAAAACCCCGTCCAAAGAGGGGCCGCCCGACGCGCCCGTAATCGCCTTGATTTTGAAGGCGTTGCCCGCCGCGTGCTCGGCCTTCGCCCTTTCCGCGATTGCCGTGGGGATAGCCTTTGCCGCGCCCGCGGGGGTAAAGCCGCTAAACGCGATGTTGTCGCCGTTTTTAATGAGGCTCGCCGCCTCTTCCGCTGTAAGGATTTTATAACTCATCTTGTTTTGTCCTTGTAAAAAAAATTATGCTACAAATTTAAAACCTTTATTGTTTCCGCCTCAATTAAAATTTTAAAATTTTTTCGCGGGCAAGAGGGCGTTTTTTGCTAATATCGGGCTTCGGATTTTCTTCCGAATTTTTTCCGCGTTGAATGGGGCGCGAATTTTTTGTGTGGGGCGCATTGAGGGCGGGGTTATCGTGTTTTTGTTCTCATTTTTGCGGGGCGGGGAGGGGCGCATGGAGGGCGGCGGGCGCAAAAAAACGCGGGCTTAAAAAGTCCGCGTTTAAAAAAATTTTTTTCTTTTTTTAAGGAATCTTTTTTTACATTCCCTTCAGGGTTGCGATGAAGTAGCCCGCGACCATTGCGGTTCCTATAACGCCCGCGACGTTCGGGCCCATGGCATGCATCAATAGGAAGTTGCTCGGGTCGGCCTTCTGCCCTTCGACGTGCGAGACTCTCGCCGCCATCGGGACTGCCGATACGCCCGCCGAGCCGATTAGCGGGTTTATCTTTTCCTTCAGGAACAGGTTCATGATTTTTGCCATGAATATGCCCGCGACTGTCGAAATCGCAAACGCGACAACGCCAAGCCCCAGGATAAAGAGCGTGCTCTTATTCAGGAATCTGTCAGCAGTCATCGTAAGCCCGACGGACGAGCCGAGGAAGATTGTCACGATATTTATAAGCTCGTTTTGCGCGCACTTGCTTAAGCGGTCGCAAACGCCCGACTCGCGTATGAAGTTGCCGAACATAAGCATGCCTATAAGCGCGGAGCAGTCCGGAACAATCATTATGCAAAAGAGCGTCACGAACACGCAGAATATAAGCTTTTCGAGCTTGCCGACCTTGCGAAGGCTCTTCATCTTGATTTTGCGCTCCTTTTCCGTTGTAAAGAGCCTCATTAGCGGGGGCTGGATTACGGGGACGAGAGCCATGTAGCTGTACGCGGCCACCGCTATCGGCGCCATAAGGTGCGGGGCGAGCTTGTTGGAGGTGAATATCGATGTCGGGCCGTCCGCGCCGCC
>JAGBOM010000126.1 GCA_017633865.1 Opitutales bacterium | reverse complement strand
TTTTCGTTTTTATGAAATATGATTTTCGAGGTGCTGTTATGTTAAAGTCTGAAAAAATACTTAAAAAAGGAACGGCGTTACTGCTTTCGGTAATGCTGCTTGCGGGGGTGTTCCTCAACGCCCCGATAGCGGCCGCTTTAAACAAGGCTCTTTCCTCGGGCAACGAGAGAATGTCGCAGTGCGCGGCCTCGGCGCTGGCCTTCATAGGCTCGGCGGAATCCTACGAGCGCCTCGCCTCCGCGCTTAAAAACGCGAAAAGCCCGCTTGCAAAATCGCAAATCCAAAAGCTTTTGATGTCGGGCGCGCGGGCGAACCCGAAGCTCGCCCAAACTGTCGCGAACGAAATTTACAACGACAAAACCGCCGACAAGGGCTCGCGCACGCTCGCGGCGATTTTGCTTATGAAATCCGGCAAGGACGTTTCGGGCGACATTTATTTGTCGGACCTAATCAGGGTTTTGGCAGAGGACAAGTCCGTAAAAATCCCCGCGTCTTTCGCGCTTGGCAAGCTCCCGCAGGAAAACCGCGCGGAAATGGTTTACGCCCTCGCTAAGCGCGGCGAGGGCTACGAGTCGATAATAGCCCTCGACCCCGCCGACGCGGGAACGGCAAAGGCGATTACCTACGCGATTTCCGTTTTCGGCAAAATATCCGACATGGAGCGCGCCGCAAGCTTCGCCGAGCTCTACGACAACGACGACATGCGCATCACGGGCTTTGTGATGGCCTCCGTCAAGGCGAAGGGCAAGCTCAAGACGTTTTCGGACTTGGCCGCAAAGCTTCAGGGCAGGCCGCGCGAGCTTGTAGTTTCGGCAATGTCGAACCTCGACGCCTCTTCGAGCGTGGACTATCTTTTTAAAATCGTTTCCGGCGACGCCCCCGAAGGCGACAAGCTTGCGGCGATAAAGTCTCTCGAAAACGCGGTTTTGAAAAACAGCGAAGTTTTCGTGCGGGCGGCAAAGCTCTACCCGGCGGTTTCCGAAAGCCTCAAAAAGCCGCTGATGGGGCTTATGGTTGCGTGCTCGCGCAGGGAGTGCGACGCCTCTATGGTGAATGCGGCTCTCGGACTTTTTGAGCACTCCGCAAACCCGAAAGAGAAAGCGGCCTTTTTAAGGTTCGCAGTTGCGAATAACGGCGAGGCGGGCGCGAAAATGTGCGTTGCCGCCTACAAGGCGGGGCTGAAAAACCAGGCGCTTGCGGAAATTTCTAAATGGAACAATTCAAGCGCGTTCAAGCCCTTGATGGGGCTCGACAAGTCCCTCAAAAACCCGGCGGAGCGCAAGGCGGTTCAGGCGGCGCTCGTAAGCGTGATTTCAAAATCCGGCGAGGTGGAGTCTGACGCCGCGTCATACATACTTAAAAACGCTGTCGATAAAAAGAGCGTAAAAACCGTTCAAAAGCTGCAGCGCCTAAACCTCAAAAACGTAAAGCTTATGGACTTGGGCGGCGGCGTTATCGGCACGTCTTTCAAAAACGCGGGCGAGCTTAAAAACGCCTTCGACGGCAGCCGTGGCTCGCGCTGGAGCTCCGGCGAAAACCGCGCCCCCGGGCAGTGGATACACTTCGAGCTTCCCAAGCCCCGCCTTATAAGCGCGGTTGTGCTTGACTTGCACACTTCGAAGGGCGACGGAATTATCGACCCCAAACTCTATGTTGGCGAATCTATCGAGGACTTCGACCAGGCCGCCGTTTCCGCAACAACCGAAAACGGCAAGAATGTCTTGAAGCTTAAAAAGCCCGCAAAGGCAAAGATTGTCAGAATCGAAAACGGCGGCGAGGCGGGCGGCTGGTGGTCTATACACGAAATCGAGTTTGTGGACGACCCCGCCGTTTATACAAACGCCCTAAAGCCCGTCAAAGGCGGACTCAAAGCAGGCGCAAACTGCGGCGAAAACGAAGTAAAGCAGGCTTTCGACGGCAATATGGGCTCGCGCTGGAGCACAAACGGCGCCCGCCAGCCGGGGCAGTGGTTTATGTTCGCGTACGACAAGCCCAAAAAGGTTTCGGAAATAAACCTGCATTTGGGCGACTCCGCGGGCGACAGGGTTTTAAAGCCCAAGCTTTACGCCGGCAACACAGCCGAAGATATGAAGCCCGTAGAAATAAAATATTCTTCCGCGCGCGGCATGGACGTTTTAAAGCTCGCAACTCCCGCGAACGCCAAGATGTTCAGAATCGAAAACTGCGGCTCGGGCGGTGGGTTCTGGTCGATACACGAAATCGAGGTAAAGTAGATTCTTCGGCGTTTAAGCGGGGCTTTTTTAAGGCTCCGCTTTTTTTGCGCCCGCTTTGCGGGGCGGGCGGCGGGATTTAAAGCGGCGGGGTTTTTAGAAGCCTTTTGCGGGGGGCTTTTTCCGCCGTCTTTTAAATTGACAAATTTTTTAACGAAAGCATTTTTTTATATCAATTAGAAGGAGCTAACTATGATAAAAGGGAAACTTTCCGACTGCCAAAAGTACGAGGCCTGCCACCCCAAGTTTAAGGCCTGCTTCGCAAGGCTTGCCGCAATCGCGAAAAATTTTAGCGCGGGCGAAATAGACGAATGCGGCGCGAGATTCTTATGCCAAAGCTATTTCACAAAGCCCGCCGAGGAAAAGAAGCTGGAGGTCCACCGCAAATATATAGACATACAGTTTCTTGCCGCGGGCGAGGAGGCGATTTATTTCGGCAACGCCGCGGACTTTTCCGTTAAAACCCCGTACGACGAATCTAAGGACGCCGAATTTTTGGAGGGCAGCCCGAATGAAACGCTCGTTCTAAAATCCGGCGAGTTCGCGGTGTTCTTCCCCGAGGACGCCCACAGGGCGGGCTGCGTTTTTAAAAGCCCGCGCGAGGTTCAAAAGGTTGTCGTAAAAGTGCCGATTAAGTAAAAAGAGCTTGATAAGTTAAACGCGTATAACTTAAATTTCGGCAAAATAATGGATAGCGGCAAACAGAAGCTTTCGGAAAACCTCGAGGACTACCTTGAGGCCATTTCGAGCCTTTCCGAAAACGGCTCCGGCGTGCGGCCAAGCGACATCGCCTCCGAAATGAAGGTGAAGCGCCCGTCCGTAACCTCGGCCTTGAACGCCCTCGCGGGCAGGGGGCTTGTCGAGTACGAAAAGTACAAGCCCGTAACCCTTACCAAAAAGGGCAGGGAGCACGCCGACGGCATCCAAAAAAAGCACGAGCTTTTAAGAAGTTTTTTCACCGAAATTTTGGGAGTGGAGGCAAGCGAGGCGGACATCGCCGCCTGCAAAATGGAGCACGCCCTGGCCGACACCATGATGCACAAGCTGACGCGCTTCATAAAGGGGCTTTCAAAACACAAAAACGCCCCCGAAAGCGTCAAGCCCTGCCCCGACTGCCCTTCGAGAAACGGCAAGGCCTGCCAAACCTGCCGCAAAACCGCCGCGAGCCTTTCGGAGCTGAAAGAGGGCGAGGCGGGCGTGATTTTGTGCATAGACAAGTCTTTGGGGGACTTGCCCTGCTACGCGGGACTGGGGCTTGTCATCGGCAGCCGCGTCGAAATTTTGCGCATAGCCCCGCTCGGCGACCCCGTTGTCTTGAGCGTGCGCGGCTCGGAAATTTCGCTTAGAAAAAGCCAGCTCGGCGCGATTATGGTAAAGCGGGTGTCGTGATTTTTTTATTGGAAAGTTAGAGGCGTTTAATTGAAAAAGGCAAAAATACTTTTAATAGGCAACCCGAACTGCGGCAAAAGCACGATTTTTAACTCGATTTCAGGCGGCGGGGCGCACGTCGGCAACTATTCGGGAGTGACGGTAGAGGGCAAAAGCGGAGTCTTCAAAAGCGGGGGCGCGGAATATATTGTGGAGGATATGCCCGGCATTTACAGCATATCGCCGTCGTCCAGCGAGGAAAGCATAGTGCGCGACGTTTTAAGCTCGGGCGATTTCGACCTGATTGTAAACGTCATAGACTCCTCCAACCTTGAAAGAAACCTCTTCCTTACAATTCAGCTTACTGAAATGGGCGTGCCGATGGCGGCGGTCTTGAACATGTCCGACGAGCTTGAAAAAAGCGGGCGGGCTATCGACGCCGAAAAGTTCTCCGAAATTCTGGGAATCCCGGCGATAAAAAGCGTGGGCTTTAAAAATTCCTCCGCGCGCGAGCTTAGAAGCTTTATCGCCCGCTGCGCCGACAATCCGCGCGAGCCCGTGTTTTTGTGGTCGGAATTCAAAAGCCAGATTTTGTACGGCTACATTTCGAACCTCTCGCACCTGATTCGGGAAAACCTGCCCGAAAGCGCGGCTCCGTGGTCGAGATATTTGGCCATACGCGCCGTCGAGGGCGACGAGGCTCTGCTAAAAAGCCTTTCGGAAAAATCTCCGGAAATCCTGAAGGAGGCGGAAAAGACCTCGCAAAAGATTTTCGAGGAGTTCGGCGAGAGTTCCGCGACTCTCATCGCCGCGGCCAGATTCAGCATCGCAAAAAAAATCGCCTCCTCCTGCGTAAAAAAAATCGCGCCCGACGCCGAAAATCCGCAAAAGCGCCTCGACGACGCCCTCGACAAGGTTCTGCTGAACCGCTTTTTGGGAATACCGATATTTCTGGGGCTGATGTTCTTGTGCTTCCAGTTCGTGTTCGCGCTGGGCGACCCTCTCATGCGCGCGCTCGAAGGGTTCTTTTCGCGGCTTGCCGCCGCCTGCAATTCGGCGTGGGCGGGCGAAGGCGCGATGAAGTCTTTGGCTATCGACGGCGTAATCGGCGGCGTGGGCGGCGTTTTGGTGTTTTTGCCGAACATCGCGCTGCTGTTTTGCGCGCTCGCCGTTTTGGAGGATTCCGGCTACATGGCGCGCGCCGCGTTTTTGTGCGACAGGCTCATGAGGCGCTTCGGCCTAAGCGGCACAAGCCTGATACCCATGCTTGTGGGCTTCGGCTGCTCCGTGCCCG
>JAGBOM010000125.1 GCA_017633865.1 Opitutales bacterium | reverse complement strand
GAGAGGCTTTGCCCGTGCTTTTTCATTTCCGCGACAGAGAAGCTCGCCTCGTTTTTCAGGAATTCGAGCTGGTTTCTTATGTGGCTTACCGCGTAGAAATTCGCCGACCAGTTTATCGGCGAAACGATGCGCCAGCGGTTGTTTTCGAGCTTCAAAACGCGGGGGCGGTCGATATTCTTGCCGGAAATTTCAAGCTCGGTAAACTCGGCGAAATCGTCCGAATAGACGGGCTTTACGGAGGGCTTGCGCTCCAAAAACCACAAAGCCCCCGCAAGCAGGGCGTTGGCCAAAAACAAAAATACTGTCAGCTTAAACCTCATATCAGCGCCTTCTTAAAATATATGTGAAAAGCCCCGCCGCGAGAACCGCGAGCGGCAAAATCGAGAACTTCCACGCGAGCTCCTTCATCTCGCCCTTCGACAGCACCAAAACGTAGCGCTGCACCTTTCGGGGGGTGACGTTCAACGCGGAATTGTCGTCGAACATCCAGTTTACGGTGTTGAGCGCGAGCATAGAGTTGCCGAGCGCGTTGAACCTGCCGTTTGTTATAAAGTCTTCGTCGCCGAAAACCGCGAGCCTGCCGCCGCCGATTTTCAGCCCCAAGTCGGCCGCGCTTTTTCTGGAGGACACCATCGCTATCGGTATGGGCCCTCGCAGGTCGGTAGATTCGATGTAAGAGGCGTTTTTCGCTTTTTTATAGGACGATTCCGCCCAGCTTTCCGCGCCAGAGGCTATCAGAACGTTGAGCGTAAGAGCGGGGTCTATCGGAGCGCCCAGGTCTTGGCGCACGGGTCTTGACGGGCCGAACTGCACGGGGAGCGCGAGCTCCACAAGGTATTTTACTATCGGGTGCGGGTTTTGCGGATAGGTTCGGGCGACCATGTCGCCGCTGGAGGTTTCGCTTTCCTTGGCGTCGATTATAAGCATGTCGTCGCTGCGCATGCCCCAGTCGAACAAAATGTCGTCAAGCCCCGTTATCGGGCCGAGGCCGAGGAACATAAGCACTTTGCCGTCGCGGTTTGAGAGGTATTTTTTTATCATGTCGAGCTCCCGCGGCAGATACAGGGAGCGGGGGGCGACAATAGCGAGCATGTCGGCGTCTTTGGGGATTTCCTTTTCGCCGCTTAAGTCGAGAGCCTCCGCCTTGTAGCCGCGCGACCTGAGCGCGTTTGTAAATTCGCTAAGGCCGCTTGAGGAGTCTATGCTGAAGGGCTTGAGCTCGCCGTGCCCCTGCAGAAAATATATTTTGTTCTGCTTGGCACCCGACACCAATAGAATGGCCGAGCTCACCGCCTGCTCGCCCTTGAAGCTTGTGCGCGCGCCGTCTTCGATGTCGTAAAAATCGCTTAGAACAAGCTTCTTAAAACGGTCTCCGCAGGCGACAACCACGCAGTTTTCGATGTCGGAGCCGAAGCGCGCCGAAAGCTCGCCGCCGCGTTTTTTATTGAGGATGGGGTCCACGCTTTCGACGGATATTTTGCCGCCCGACTCGTAGTTATACGCGCTTAAGAGCCTCGAAACGTCCTTTATCACCGCGGCGGCCTCCTGCGCCGCGTCGG
>JAGBOM010000124.1 GCA_017633865.1 Opitutales bacterium | reverse complement strand
CCCGAGCCGTCCGTCCCGAAAACGAAGTCGGAAATTTCGCCGGGGCCTTCGTCCATTTCAAGATAGGTCGCGCTTGCAGCGTCGCCGAAAATGGCGGCGGCGGATTTGTCCATGGGGTTGATTGTTTTAGTGGGGGTGTCTCCGGTTAGAATGAGCGCGTTTTTGGCAAGCGACGATTTTAAGTAGGCGCAGGCGCAGGAGAGAGCGTAGACGTATTGCGAGCAGCCAAGGTTGATGTCGAATGCGGCGCACGTTTTTTTAAGGCCGAGCCTGTCCTGCAAAATGCAGGCGGTGGTGGGCAGGAGGTAGTCGGGGGACTGCGTCGCCATTATAAGCAAGTCGATGTCCTCCCGCTTGGCTTGCCCCGACTCGAAAATTTTTTCGGCGGCTAAAAATGCCATGTCGGAGGCGCACACGCTCTTGCCCGCCACGCGCCTTGAGCGTATGCCCGAAACCCTCAGGACCTTGTCCATCACCGCGCGCCCGAAACGCGCGCAAAGCTCCTCGTGCGAGAGGACGTTTTCCCCAAGCTCGTACTCGACAGCCTTTATCGCGGGGCGTTTCATCTTTCAAAAATTACGGCGCTGTTAAGCCCGACGTGCGACGACGTAAAGGCGAGTATCCTTTTCGGGCTTTCTTTGGAGAGCCAACCGCCGAGGCTTTCGCCGCAGTTTTCGGGCATTTTAAGGGGCCTTTTCAAATCGAGATTTTTCAGGCAGGCGCAAAGCGTAGTTAGCGGCGAGGCGCTTTCCAAAAAGGCGGTGTTGAAGTTTGCGGTGTAGGCTGGAACGCCCTTAAACAGGGCGTTTTTTGCCGCCAGAATTTTGGCGTCCTGCGAATTGCCGCAGGGCGAAAGCAGAATGAGGTCGATGTCGGCGGGCTTTAGCGACGCCTTTTTTAGGAGAGAGTTAAGCAAATCGACAAGCGGGGCGGGATCGGAATTTTCGCCCAGAAAATCGTCGCAAAAAGAGTTTGCGGAGGCCGCCAAAATTGTGGCGTAAATTTTCGCGCCGCGGGCGAGGGCGTCGCTTTCGCGCTCCAAAACAACGGCGGAAGCCCCCTCGGCGTAAAGCGTTTCGGACTTGTTTTGGAGGCGGATTTTAAAGTCTGCGGCGTCGGCGTCGGAGCAGGTCTTGCCGATTTCGGAGTACCCGGCAAGCATTTGCGGGTAGACTTCGTCCGCCGCGAGAGCCACGGAAATTTTAGCCTCGGAGTTTTGCAAAATTTTGGCGGCGTACATAAGGCATTGCAGCGATGAGTTCGGCGCGGAGGTGAGCGTCGTGTTCGCGCCCTTGATTTCGAGCGCCTTCGACACCCAGCCCGCGGTGGAGTTCGGCGTTATGTTCGAGAAGCAGGCGATGTCGCCCTTTCTCGACTCGTCCTGATAGACGGCATTAAGGTGCGCCTCCTCGCTCGGGCCGCGGCTTGTGCAGGCGGTCAGGGCGGCGCCGCAGCAGTTCGCCCTTGCAATCTTTATTCCGGCGCAGTCGAGGGCGTCTTTTACCGCGCAGGTCGCGTACATCGAGATGGGGTTCATGCCAGAAAAGTCCACGCGCCTGTCGAGCTTCCCGGGGTTGAGGCGCTCTATTATGGCGGCTTTCGGCAATTCGGGGCGTGCGGCGTAGAACCTGCGCGGGGCGAGGTCGTAGCGTTTGCCCGAGTCGGCGGCGTCGGCAAGCTCGGAGGAATTTTTCGCGATTTGGCAGAACGCGCCGAGCCCCGTTATCGCGATTTTGCAGTTTTCAAACTTGTGCGGATTGAAGGGCTCGCTTTCCTTCGCCACGACAATCGCCGCGTTGTTGCCCGCAAAGGCGTAGTTTGACGAGATAAACGCCCCGTAGTCGAGGCTGACGATGTCTTTTACGACGTCGAGCCCCTCGCAGCCCGCGCGCGCGCCGT
>JAGBOM010000123.1 GCA_017633865.1 Opitutales bacterium | reverse complement strand
GTGGCGGGCGCGGGGACGGGCATTACGCCGTGCGCGCACCTTGCCGTTCCGCCGCCGAGCTCAATCGGCGAGCACAAAACCTTGTCGGCTTTTAGAATGTCCGCGCAGATGGCGGCGCCGACGATGTCGATAATCGAGTCGAGCGCGCCGACCTCGTGGAAATGGACTTCATCCTCGCTTTTATTGTGGATTTTCGCCTCAGCCGAGGCGATGACGGAAAAGATGTTAAGCGCGATTTTTTTCGCGTTTAAAGAAATGTCGGAATCTTCTATGATTTTTTTGATGTCCGCAAAGCTTCGGTGCTCGTGGCAGTGTCCGTGTTCGCCGTGGGCGTGCTCGCGGGCTTTTTCCGCGCCGAGCGGGGCGGCGTCTTGATGCGAATGTTCATGGCAATGGAAGTTTTCGCGTTCGCCGTGGGCGTGCTCGCGGCAGTGTTCGCCATGGCAGTCGCCGTCGCCGCTTTCATGGCAATGGCAGTGCCCGTGCTCCGGGCGCCCGCCTATTACGACCTCCGCTTTCGTGCCGAAAATCCCCCCGCGGGAATCCTCCGTAAAAGAGATGTCCCAGCCGCCGAGGTTGAGCTTTTTGAGCTCGCCTATAATTCGGCATTTGCTTACGCCAAGATCGGCCATAGCCCCGAGGTTCATGTCTCCGCTGATTCCTGCGAAACAATCGTAATAAAGCGCTTTCATAATATTCCGGATCTATAAAAGCAGAAAATTTGCGCCGTTGCGAGATTTTTTGAAAATTTTATTAAAAACTTGCCAAGTCGGGCGAAAAGTAAATTGTATTAAAAAAACAACGCGCGCCCCGGCGGGCGCGGGCTTTTTATGGCGGAGCTTTTAAAAATCCATTCGGCTGAAACTTCGGGCGCGTCCGGCGGCTCCGGGAAAAGGTATGTCTTGTTCTTTCACGGCTGCCCTTTTAAGTGCAGGTTTTGCCGCACGCCCGACATTTGTAATTCGGAAAATTTTTCGCTGAGAAGCGTTGACGAAATTGTGGCCGACGTTTTGAAATACGAGTCTTTCTTGAACTTCTCAAGCGGCGGCTTTACCGCTTCGGGGGGCGAGCCCACTTTGCAGGCAGAGGGGCTTTTGGAGCTTTTTAAGAGGCTTAAAGGCAACGCCGTAAGCACCGCATTGGACACTTGCGGATATGTCGATTTGTCGTTAAAAATCAAGGAGCTTTTGGACTTTACCGACCTTGTGCTGCTCGGCATAAAGCATTTGGACCCGCAAAAGCATTTGGCGCTGACGGGCAGGGACAACCGAAAGGTCTTTGAGTTCCTCGAGTATTTAAACCTCATAAAAAAGCCTACGCGGCTAAAAATCGTGCTTTTGGAGGGCGTGTCTTTGGGCGGGGGCTACGCGGAGGCTCTCGCGGACTTCGCTTCGAAATACCGGTGCATTGAGCGCGTCGAGCTTTTGCCGTATCGGGGGGGCGCGGCGCAGGGCGCGGGGAGGCGTAAAACCTCGCTGAGGCTTCAGGATTTGCGCCTGCCGTCGAGGGCGAGCATTAAAAAGTTTAGGGAGGCTCTTGAGGCCAAGGGCTTGGAAGTCGTTTGCGGAGACTGAATTTACCATGGCTAAAATAAAAAGAGTTTGCGTATTTTGCGGCTCGAAACCCGGGCGGAATCCGGCGTACGCGGCGGCCGCGCGCGAATTGGGCGCGGGCATCGCAAAGATAGGCGCGGAGCTTGTTTACGGCGCGGGCAACTGCGGGCTTATGGGCATTGTGGCAGACTCCGTTTTGGAAAGCGGCGGAAGCGCGGTTGGGGTAATTCCGAAGGGCTTTCCGGAGAGGGTCTTGCACAAGGGCATCACCCGCGTGGTTTTTGCCCGCGACATGGCCGAGCGCAAGCTGCTTATGGAGAGCCTTGCCGACGTGTTCATCGCGCTTCCCGGGGGCATAGGCACTCTCGACGAAATCTTCCAGCCTGTCGCGCTTTGGCAGCTCGGGTTTATGAAAAAGCCGAGCGGGTTTTTAAACGTCGCAAACTATTACGATACTCTTTTTGAATTTTTACGCCGCGCAAAAGACGAGGGCTTTTTGCCCGCCGAAACTCTCGATTCCGTCGCCGTAAGCGACAGCCCAAGCGGGCTTTTGGATACGCTTGCCCGAAAGCTTTGAGAATTTTTTTCTTTTTTTCGCCCGAAACCCCGCCTAAGCCCTTTTATTCGGCGCGGATTTGTCCGAAAGGCGCAAATAGTTCTTGATGCTGTTTTTTTAATATGCCAGAATTTTTAAAATCAAAATCGGAATGTTAAATTCCTGCCAAAAAACACAAAAGAAAGCACTGAAAACCCATGAAAATGAAATGTCCAATCTGCGGTCAAATTTTTGACGGCGAAATCCCCGAAATCTGCCCCGTGTGCAAGGCTCCGAAGTCGAAATTCGTCGCCTTTGACGAGGGCGCGGCGTCCGCCTGGGCGGACGAGCACCGCATAGGCGTGGCCAAAGATGTCGACGCCGAAGTTCTCGAAGGCCTCCGCGCCAATTTTAACGGCGAGTGCATGGAGGTCGGAATGTACCTTGCCATGAGCCGCCAGGCTGACAGGGAGGGGTATCCCGAAGTCGCCGAGGCCTACAAGAGAATCGCGTTTGAGGAGGCCGAGCACGCCGCGAAGTTCGCGGAGCTTTTGGGCGAGGTCGTCGCCCCCTGCACCAAGACGAACCTTGAGGCGCGCGTCGCCGCCGAGAGGGGCGCGACCGAGGGCAAGCTGCAAATCGCAAAGCGCGCAAAGCAGCTCGGCTACGACGCCATTCACGACACCGTCCACGAAATGTGCAAAGACGAAGCCCGCCACGGCTGCGCTTTCGAGGGCTTGCTGAACCGCTACTTTAAAAAGTAGGGCTCTTTTATCGGGCTTAAAAAAATAAAAGGGGCTGCCGTTGGGCAGCTCCTTTTTTATTAAAAATTTGCGGAAAAAGAAATGCTTTGGGCTTATTTCTTTTCTGCTTTGGGCGGAACGAAGGCCTTTGTCTGCCTGAAAAGCTGGCGGGTTTCCACCACCGCTTCGGGGGCGGGAATTTTTACGAGGGATTTTGGGGAGTCTTTGGTGGGTATGCCGATTTCCAAGATTATGCCGTCGTAGGCTCGCTTCGCCTGTTTGTCGCCCTGCGCGGCGGCGGAGGCGAAAAGGGCGCGCGCCGTGTTTTTATCCTGCGGGACGCCGAGGCCGTAGTAGTAGGAGAATCCGAGGTACCTTTGCGCCTCGATGTCGCCCTGTTCGGCGGCGAGAGTCCAGATTTTTGCCGAGAGGGGTATGTCTTTTGCGACGCCTATGCCCCTAAAATAGCAGAGGGCGAGCTGGGTTTGCGCCGGGACGTAGTCTTTCTCGGCGGCTCTGCGCCAGAGCTCGTAGGCCAGGCGCGGGTCTTTGTTGTTTACGCCTTCGCCGCGCAAATAGGCGTAGGCGAGGTTGTGCATGGCTCTTATATTGTGCTGGGCGGCGGCTTTTTGCCACCAGTAGACGGCTTTTGAAACGTCTCTATTTACGCCGTTGCCGCCGACGGCGTAGCACGTACCCAAAAAGTACTGCGCTTGGGCGTTGCCCGCCAAAGACGCCATCTGCCAATAGTCTATGGCCTTAAAAACGTTCTTTTTTACGACGGTTCCGCTATAATAAAGCTCGCCCATTCGGCAGAGAGCCTCGGGGTTTTTGCCGTTTGCGGCGAGGTACCACCAGTAGGCGGCGAACTCCATGTTGCGGGTTATGAGCCTGCCGTCGGCGTAGAGGTCGCCCATTTGGTTTTGCGCGGAGGGGTCCCCCTGCTGGGCGAGCTTTACGACGTTTTCAAGCTCGGCGATTTCCTTTTTTTCGGCCTCGGTGTATTGGCCGGAAAACTGCGGGGCGCTCGGCGCGCTTTGCGCGAAGCCCTCGTAGAGCGAGGAGTTTTGGGCGGGGTCTTCGGAGTAGACTCGCCCGCCGGCCTTGTCGGATTTCTTCGACGGGCTTGTTTGGGCGGGCTGGGCGGAGTTTTTGTAGAACTCGGCGTTCATGGAGGCGTCGTCGGAATAGACGTGGCCGGCCTTCCTGCCAAGCGGCGCGGCGTTTTCGCTTTGGGCGTCCGTTGAGGAGGACGAGGGCAGAACCTGCGCGCCCAGCGGCGCGGCGGAAAGCGCCGCCAAAATAAAAAGCACATTAAATTTTTTCATTTGTATTTATGGATATTGGGTTTTTATGAAGTTTCAAGCATTACTTTGCGGCGCCGCCTTTCGGGCCGCTTTTTTTTATGCGGCTTTCGATGTCGGCGAAGGGCGACGAGGCCTTTTTCCATTCGTCGGAGGCGTTTTTGCGGACGGCGTCGTACTTTTTGCGGGCGTGGCTTGCGGCGTCGTCCGCCCAGCCGAGCAGCTGGCTTGCGGTTATGCTTTCCACCTTAAAGCCCATGGCGGTGAGCCTTATAAGGTTGTCGCGGCTTGCGACGGTTATGGATTTCGGGTTCTTGCTGTTGGCGCAGTACTGCTCGATAAGCTCGTCGGCGGTGAGCGACGATGGCGTGTAGACCTCGCAGAAAGTGTCGCTTTGTCCGATTTTTTCTATTGAAATTTCGTCGCCTTTGCCGTCGTAAACTATTGTGAGGCGGTAGCCGAAGATGTCGTGAATCGGGCTTAGGCGCGCGGCGAGCATTTTTTTGGCGCTGTCCTGCCCGAGTTCGCTGAAGGCTTTCGACATGGCCGCCTCGGAGCGGATTATGTTCCAGCCGTCGACGAGCAGATGTTTTTGGAACTCGGGCATATCTTAAAATTTGTTCATTTGCTTGTTGAAATTCCGCCGAAGAAGTTGTTTATTTTTAATCGAAAATTATTTAAAGCATCTTATGGGAAAAATATCAACAATCTTTATTCTCGCGCTCGGGGCGCTGTTCGGGCTTTTCTTTTCCGGCTGCGAAAGCCCCAAATACACAATATCAGACATTCCGCAGACGATGACGGGCTTTCTTAGAATAGAGCGCGGCTCAAAGGATTTCCGCTTCAAGTTTTGCGACATCAACAACAATTTTATAGCCTATGTCGACACCTCCGAAGTCGTGACTTCAAGCTTCGACAGGCTTGTGAACAACCCCGTAATCTTGCGCGGGCGCCTCGCCCAGACCGAAAAGGGCAAGGTCGTTTACGCCGACAACATCAAACTTGCGCGCTAAAATGAGCAATCTAATTGACGGAAACCAAATAGCCGGGCAAATCCACGCGGAGCTCGCCGCTAAAATCGCGAACGTAAAGGGGCGCAGGCCGTGCGTTGCGCTCGTGAGGGTGGGCGAAGACCCCGCGTCGATTTCTTACGTCGCAAAAAAGAGCAAGGTCGCGGCTGAAATCGGCATAGAAAGCAGGCTGAACATCCTGCCCGAATCCACAAGCCAGGCGGAGCTCGACGCTCTTTTGGACAGGCTCAACGCCGACGACACTGTCGACGCGATTCTCGTTCAGGCGCCCCTGCCCAAGCACCTCGACGAGCAGGCCACGTTCAACCGCGTAAGCCCGCAAAAGGACGTTGACGGATTTAGCTTTGCAAACCTCGGCAAGCTTTGCCAGGAGGATAAAAGCGCCTTCACCGCCTGCACCCCCGCGGGCATTTTGGAGCTTATAAAGCGCTCCGGCGTGGAAACCCGGGGCAAGAGGGCTGTAGTTATAGGCAGAAGCCTGATTGTCGGCAAGCCGCTCGCGCTTTTGCTCATGCAAAAGGGCGTGGACGCAACCGTGAGCGTCTGCCACTCGCGCAGCGAAAACCTCGCCGCCGTCTGCGCCGAGGCCGACATTCTCATCTCCGCGGTCGGGCGGCCCAATACCGTCACCGCCGACATGGTGAAAGAGGGGGCGTGCGTGATAGACGTTGGCATAAATAGAATCCCGTGCGCCGAAAAGAAGTCGGGCTACCGCCTGGTTGGCGACGTCGATTTTGAGGCCGTCGCGCCCAAATGCTCGAAAATCACCCCCGTTCCCGGCGGCGTAGGGCCTATGACGGTTGCTATGCTTATGTCTAACACCGTCAAAAGCTTTTTGTCTAAAACGCCGCAAAAATAGGGCGGATTTGAGGGCGAATTCCCCGAAAAATCCCCTAAAAAATAAAAGAATCGTCTAAAAAATAAAAAACTTGAAAAGATTGCTTGACATAAATCTCTAATAACGGTTTATTTCAAACTTTTCATTTAAATAAATTAAAGAGCCATGAAAGTTGTATCATCAATCAAGTCTTTAAAGACCCGCCATCCCGATTGCAAGGTTGTGCGCAGAAAGGGTCGCGTTTACGTAATCAATAAGACAAACCCCCGCTACAAGGCGAAGCAGGGCTAAGTTTCCAATAAACGGAGAGGCAAATCCCAATGAAAGATAAAATCCATCCCGACTACAAGCCCGTATGCTTTGTTGACGTTTCGACGGGCACCCGCTTTCTTACCCGCTCCACGATGAAGAGCAAGCAGACCGAAACTATCGACGGCGTCGAATACCAAGTTGTGGTGCGCGACATCACCGCGGACTCGCACCCCGCCTACACCGGCGAAAAGCGCTTTGTCGACACCGCGGGCAGGGTCGAAAAGTTCCAGAAGAAGTTCGGCCGCCGCCGCGCCTAATTTTTTCAAAATCGAATTTGAAAACGCCCGCAAGTAGCGGGCGTTTTTTTTGCGCGCGTAAATACAAGCGGGAATTCGACATCTGTATTAGCCCAGCGTAAATAGTCTTGCAAATGTAAGCTATACTTACGATGCGCTTGGCAGGACAATCTCCGAGACCAACGGCGGAAAAACGCATTTTTATAAATATGATCTTGCAAATAACAGAATAAAGTCTAGTTATGGGAGCATAAATTCGATCTTTGAAAATGCTACATTCACTCATACCCTTTCCTACGCCTACGACAACAATAACAGGCTAATTTCGATAACCGACCAGCAAAACCGCACAACTACTTATTCCTACGATCTCAACGGCAATGTTGTGGGCAAAGTCCACGCCAACGGCTACGAAATTGCCTATACTTACGACGCCCTAAACCGCCTGAAAACCCAAAGCGGCACGCTGCTTGACAACCAATACTTCTACGATCTCGGCGGGAACGTTGTGTACTTGGTGAACTCGCAAAACAATAGCAGCGCAGTAAACCGCTGGGAAGGCTCTCTTGGCTACGACGCCTTCGACCGCCTTGTAAGCGAAAGCCTCTATGACGGAAATACCGTAAAATCAACGGCATATACTTACGACAATAACAGCAATCGCACATCAAGGGTATTGACTTGCGCGGGTTCGGGCAATCCGAATTGGTACATAGAAACAACCGCATATACCGTAAACGACCTAAACCAGGTATCTGCTTTAACCAAGACGCACAAACCAATAGATGCTAATTATACCCCGACAGGCTCTTCTACAAGCTCGACTTGGTCAATGACCTACAACGCTCGGGGCAATCTTGCGGGGATTTCCGACGGGGAAAGCATAACGACCTATGTTTACGACGCGTACGATATGCTTGTCGACACATTTAAAGACACCGGCGAAGGCGCGAACTACGAGCAGGTGAGGACGCAAAGCGTTTACGACTACCGAGGCAGAAGGATCAAGCGCGAAGTGTCAAGCATAGGCGCGACACCGAGAACAAAGACCAAGGAGTACAGCTACGCCGACGGAGTAAGCGTTTTGGAGACGGGTTTGACCGGGACAACACTGACCTATCGCGGTTCAGACCAGGGTGGAGGCGTTGGCGGCGTAAACTATACGGAATACGCGAACGGTGGCGATCTAAACTACAAGATTTACAACCTTAGAGGCGACGTCATAAAGACCATTGGGGCGAACCAGGCAACGAAGTCGTTTAGCCACTACTACGCCTTTGGCAACCACGACGACGTTTACGGCTCAATACCTAACGACGATTTTAGGGCTAATACAAAGGTTGAAGACGACGACAACTTGCTTAATGAGGGCAAACGTTTCAGGCATTTGGAACTGGGCATCTTCCTAACCCCCGACCCCATGGAGTACGTTGACGGGTTCAACCAATACATCTATGTCAACCAAAACCCTTGGGGCAGGTGGGACCCGACAGGACTAAAATGGTTTGCAAGCCCTTTAGATGATACAATCAATATAAATAGAAATCCGATGCCAAAATCTGGTCGAATGACTTTTATAGATATTTCCGCATGGGGAAAGCTTTTAGCCTCAAGTGATTACAATTTAGATCCTAAAAAAATTATTTTATTGCAATTGAAATTAATTTTAAATGTGCAAAGGCTGATGGTTCTGTAATAGATGATACTATAACAATTTTAAGACCAGCAAGGATTAATTCCGAAACAAATAAAGTAGAAAATCAAGAAATAAAATTATTTGCACAAGATGCGGCAAATGATGTAAATGTATTATCTATGTGCGATAAAAAAATTGAAATTTCTGCAAAATTAGCATTATTTGAGGGTGATATAAATGCTAGAATTGGTAAATCTAAAGAATTTTTATTTCCTCCAAGTAATGTTAATTGGGTTGATTTCAATACGGAAACGAACGATTTCTATGATTATCCTCCATCGGGGCAAACATCATATGATTGGAGTGCTTACGCCAAATCGCAAATATCCGATATTGGGACAGTTCGTTTGACTGGGGTGAAAACTATTAATGATTTAGAACAAAAATATAAATTGAATCCTCTAGATAAATCAGAATCTTTTAGTGTTTCTTATGATTTAGAAAAAAATCAAAGAGGATTTTCTTCAAATTTAGGGCCCAAGATAAAATCAAAAAATCATGAGAAAGAAAATCATTAGCCTTATATTTGCTCTAGTTCTATCTTTTTACTCGTTTTCTTGGGATAAAATTCCAAGAGAATACAATATTGACGATTTTTTGGGAACGTGGGCTTCCGATAAAGGAGACGCGCCATACATAAATATTGAAGCCATTTCCGATAAATTTATAAAAATCAATAAAGTATCCCCGGCTTTCCTGCCAAATGAAAAAATCCCGATATCATACTCGTTGTACGGGGTATTAGAGCTGTATTTTCGCCCGACTATAATCGCATACTCCAAAGAAACGGATTCTTTGTTCGCGCTCAATTATGGCTTTAATATCGCCTCGACAGAGGGCGGTATATTTAAAGACTCTAAATATTACAACTTCGATAATGGAGAATTTAAAGGCGCGCATATTCGCTTTAGCGAAAATTCGGATGAAAAAAATTTGCGCAACGATTCCAAAATTACAAATCCTGCCAGCGCTTTCGGCATTAGGGGAAAATTTTTGCATATTTACAATATGCGGGGAAAACCCCCGTTTAAAGAAGAAAGGTATTTTAAGGCAGGGGATTTGTTTTCCGGCACAAAAAGCGTCGCCAAGGAATCAATGTTTTATTTTAACCGCATGTATAAAGAAAAGCTGAAATTCCCAAGCGAGGAATTGAAAAACTGCGATTCCAAAGAAAAGGAAATTTTTCTGGAAAATTTGGGGCGAGCTATGGATTTTATCCGCTCTTTGAATGGGAATTGGCGGCAAATTACGGGGAATGAAATCCGAAATATTAGTATTATAGAAAACGGCGGCTTGACCGCGCTTTGCCTATTTGATGATTATGAAAAAAGATTTGGAGAATTAAAACAAAAGACAATGCAAGTCGCGTTTTTTGCCTATAACCCAAAATTTGACTGTTTTACACTGTCCAAACAGGAACAAACATACATACTGAATAAATCAGATTTTAAACTGAACATTAAAGACTTGTTTTACGGAAAAAGCGAATCCATCCCCGCCCTAAATTTTAAGGAAATCATATTCCAGGATAAACAAGACGCAGAATTTCTCAAATTGGAAATCTCCGACGACTTTACCGAAATCAAAGAATACCGCAAAGGCGGCGAAAACTGGGTTTTGCAGTCGGTAATGAAAAAGCTTGAGGCCGATAATTCAAAATAACGCCGTTAAATGAAGATTTATCGGCGGATATTTTGGGCTTTAATAAAAATGTGGATAAAAGAATTTATTTCTTGAGTTTTAGACTTTTGTTTTATTATATTATAAGTAAATGTTGATTATATATATAATATAAAAAGTTTAGAGCGCAGAAATGAACCTTAAAAAACTTTTATGCATCTTTATTGGCGTCGCGTTTTCGATCTATGCTTTTGCCCAAAGCTTGGAAAATGGATCGGGCGATCCGCAGGCATCCGATTTCGAAAGGAATATTTTATCGGCATTTAACGCCTATCCCCAAAGGCCGTGCAAAATTTTGGTTTATTCCGGAAAAGATTGTTTCGTTGAAAAAGGAAATCCGCATTCCGTTATTGAATTGTTTTCTGTTTTGGAAAAACGCGCGCAAAATTTTTGTTTGAAAAAGACGAAGAAAAAACCAGCATAAATCCTGTGAAAATTTTAGACTACAAGGCGAAGAATTTTTGGGGCAAGCTTGCGGAGGCCTGCAAGCCCGCCTCGCGCTCGGCGGAAATTTCAGAAATCGTCGGGAAAGTTATTGAGGACGTCCGCAGGGGCGGGGACAAGGCTTTGATTGAATACACTCTTAAGTTTGACCGCGCCCGTCTCACCCCCAAAACCCTGCGCGTTGGCGATGCAGAAATTGCGGCGGCTCTAAAATCCGTGCCCGCCGCCGACAAGCGCGAAATCAAAAACGCGATTGCCTGCGTCAAGTTTTTCCACAAGCGCACGATGCCCAAAAATTGGCGCGCGAAAAACCCTCACGGCGCGACGGTCGGCGAGAATTTTTACCCGATTGAAAGGGTCGGCCTTTACATTCCCGGCGGCAATGTTCCGCTAGTCTCGACAGTGGTGATGACGGCGACTTTGGCGAATCTCGCGGGCTGCCCGGAAATTTGCGTTTGCACGCCCCCGAACGCCGAGGGGAAAATCAACGCGCATCTTCTCGCGGCGTTGAGCCTTTCTGGAGTTAAGGAAATTTACAAAGTAGGCGGGGCGCAGGCGATAGCCGCAATGGCGCTCGGCACAAAAACCGTCAAGCCCGTTTTAAAGCTTTTCGGCCCGGGCAACGCCTTTGTAATTGAGGCTAAGCGCAGGCTTTTCGGCGACGTGGGGGTTGACCTGCTCCCCGGGCCGAGCGAGGTTTTGATTGTCGCGGACAAGAGCGCGAAGGCCAAAAACGTCGCGGCCGACCTGCTTTCGCAGGCGGAGCACGGCAGCGGCAAGGAGCGGATTTTTCTATTAACCGCCTCCGCCGATCTGCTCAAAAAAATCCCCGCGGAATTAAAGAGCCAGAGCAAGGCTCTTTCGCACCGCGACAAGCTCGAAAAAATCATAGAAAGCGGCTGCGTAGCCGTAATTTTGCCGGACTTGGCCGCGGCGGCGAGGGTCGCGAACTTTATCGCCCCCGAGCACATGGAGCTTCATGCCGAAAAGTCGAAATTGCCCGCGCTTGCGAAGTCTATACGCACGGCGGGGGCGATTCTGCTTTCGGAAAACACGCCGACTGTTCTTGGCGACTTCACGGCGGGCCCAAGCCACACTCTGCCCACGGGGGGAACGGGCAGGTTTTCGAGCGGCCTGCAGCTTTCGGACTTCATGCGCAGGTCTTCCGTTGTAATGTACGACAAGGCTTCGCTAAAGAAGGCGCGGGCGACTGTCGAGGCGTTTTCGAGGATGGAGTCTTTGGACGCGCACGGCAACAGCCTGCTAATTAGATTTCAGAAGTAGGCGCAAAAAAGTCGGCATTTTTTTTAAGAGGCGCTTTTTTACGGGGGCGTCTTTTTTAGTGGCCTAAAATTGCCAAAATATTGCCCGAAATTTAGGGCGCGGCGAAAAATCGGGCGGCTTTTTATTCATTATTAAATGCGGGCGCGTCTTTTATTTTTTCAAAAAGCGGGTTTTTTTTATTTTATTTTGTAAAAAGAATTGATTTTTTGAAAAATATGAGAATAATTATCACTTGTAAAAAACAAAAAAACGTCGATTATCCCAAAAACCCAAAAAGAAAGAGAATACAGATATGGAACTAAAAGGCTCAAAAACCGAAAAGAATTTGCTTGAAGCTTTCGCCGGAGAATCGATGGCGCGCAACAAGTACACATACTTTGCCTCGAAGGCGAAGAAGGACGGCTTTGTGCAAATCGCCGCCCTGTTTGAGGAAACCGCCAACAACGAAAAGGAGCACGCAAAAATTTGGTTTAAGCTCTTAAACGGCGGCGAAATCCAATCGACCGACGAAAACCTGAAAGACGCCGCCGCCGGCGAAAACTACGAGTGGACCGACATGTACGCCAAGTTCGCCAAAGAGGCCAAAGAGGAGGGCTTTGACAAAATCGCCTCGCTTTTTGAAATGGTCGCGAAAATCGAAAAGGAGCACGAGGAGCGCTATTTGAAGCTTCTTGAAAACGTAAAGGGCGGCCTTGTGTTTTCAAGGGACGGCGAAACTATTTGGAAGTGCGCGAATTGCGGGCACATTTCGGTGGGCAAAAAGGCTCCGTCGATTTGCCCCGTGTGCGCGCATCCGCAGGCGTATTTTGAAATCGCCGCCCGCAACTACTAATTGCGGGGCGGGGTTTTGCTTTTGACGCGCGAAAGCAACCCTCTCGGACAAAATTCGCAAAGCCAAAACGCGGAAGGCATACGCAAAACAACATTCGCGAACAGCTCTCGCAAAGCAAAATACGCAAAACAAAAAAACGCCGAAAATTTTCGGCGTTTTTTTTGTCTAAAAAATCTTCTTAACCAAGCTTTTTTATTGCCCTGTTTTTTGGGGGGGCGGTTCAACAATCGCTAAGAGGATTTTTTGCCCTCGAGCTCGTTTTTGGCGTTTATAACCGTTTCGCGCACGCGGGAGGCGAAGTCGGCATAGGCCTCGCCCTCGTTTACCGACATTGCCGGCAAGAATTTTACGGTTATGGACGTCCCTTTTTGCGGAATGCTCGAGCGGCTTTTCAGACCTTCAAACGCGCCCGAAATTACCGTGGGCACGACGCTTACGTTCATTTCCTTTGCGAGAATCGCGAACATAGGCTTAAACTCCGCCACGTTGCCGTCTCGGGTGCGGGTGCCCTCGGGGAACATAACAACAAAGTTCTTTTTGCGCAGGATTTCCGCAAGCTTTTGCACGGACTCTCTTATGTTGCTTTTTACGTCCACAACTATGATGTTGCTGTGGCGCACTATGAATTTCATGAGGGCGCTTTTCATCATGGCGCGCATCTTCGCGAAGAAGTAGAGCTTGTAAATCTTCTTCTTGTTGAAGGGGACGGCGAAGACGAAGCCGTCGCAAAGCGACTGGTGGTTGGGCGCGATAATCATCGGCCCCGAGTCCGGCACGTTTTCGAGCCCCTCGAACTTCACGTTGTACCATATCCTGAAAAATATTTTCGCCAAGATTAGGGTTATGCAGTGGAAGAAGTAGGTTTTGGGGATTTTCGGCGGCGCGCAATTTTTGAGGATTTCACCCCAGGCGACGGTTTTGGGCTTGCGCGGCGCGGCGGAGCCTTCGCCATGGTTTTGGGCTTGCGTTTGGGCTTGGGCAAGCGGCGCGGCTTCGGCGGGTTTTTGCATGCTTAATATGTGTGCGGTGATTTCGCGCATGGTCGTGAATTTTTCAAAGTCGCTTTCGTCCATTTCCACATGGTAGTTTTCTTTTATCAGCTCTCTGAGCGAGACTTTGCCGAGGGAGTCGAGCCCCAAATCCATTTCTATATGGCTGTCTGCCAGAACGGGAACCTGAACCTGCATCTTTATGAAATTTTTGATGGTTCGGTATACTTCGGAGTCGGGCTCGGGGGCGATGTCGATAGTCTGCGGGGGCTCGGAGGCCACGTTTTCAACAAACGAGGCCAGCTGGAAGCGCTTGAGCTTGCCTATGCGGGTTCGCGGGAATTCCTCGCTTGTGAGCGTAAACCTAATGATGCGCCTGTACGAGGCGTTGGCGCGGTTAAACGGCAGAATGATTGTTTCGCGAACGAAGTCTTTGGCCGCCTCGAGGCTTGCGAAAGACGCGAGCTTTTCGGCCTTCAGGCGCACGACGGCCTGGAGAATGTCGTCATACATCAAAACGCCGATTTCCTCTATCGCGTCGGATTTCTCCCTAAGCTGCGCCTCGAGCTCTAAGGGGTTTAGCTTTTTGCCGTTGGGGAGCACGATAATCTCCTTGCGCCGTCCCGTTATAAACAGGTACGAGTCTTCGTCAAGGTAGGCGAGGTCTCCGGTGTAGAACCAGCCGTTGTGGAATGCCGCGGCGTTTTCCTCGGGGCGGTTGTAGTAGCCCTTTGTTATGCTGCGGCCGCGCACGGCTATTTCGCCGTCGACAATCCTGACTTCGTTGGAGGGCAGGGGCTGCCCGCACGAGCCTATTTTTATGGCGCCGATTCTCGGAAAGGCGATTATGGGGGCGGCCTCGGTCATGCCGTAGCCCTCGCAGATGTTGAATCCGAGAGCCTGAAGGTCGTAGGCGGCCTCCTTGTCGAGCGCGGCGCCGCCCGACACCCAGTATTTCACCTTGCCGCCGAATTTTTTGTGGACGGCCGAAAAAAGAAATCTGGAAAATTTGACGGACCCTATCGTTTTTGCGGTAAAAAACAGGGCTTTTGCAAGCCGCGACGCGCCCAGTTTTTCCTTAATATTCGCGTGCAAAAGCTCGTAGAAGCGCGGCACCGATATAACCATTGTGGCCTTGCGCTTTTGCATTACGCTTGCGATGTCGGAAGGGGCTATGCTCTTCGGGAAAATTATCGAGCCCCCCACGTAGAGCGGGGCGATGAACGTCCCCATAAAGGGCAGAATGTGGTGGAAGGGCAGCATTGCCAAAATGCGCATGCCGCTTGTGTAGTAGCCCTCGTCGGCGACGGCCTCGATGTTCGCCTGGAGGTTGTCGAAAGTGAGCATTACGCCTTTGGGGAGGCTTGTAGTGCCCGAGGTGTACACGATTAGCGCAAGCTCCTCGGTGTCTCTTTCGATTTTCCAGTTGCCGTCCGAATGGGAGGGCATGAACGTTTTTTCGATGTCCTCAAGCGCGCAGATTTTGATTTCGCGCCCGGTTATGGCCACGGCCTCCCTCGCGGTTTCGAGGTTCTTTTTGGAGGTGAAAAGAAAGGACGCGTCGCTGTCCTTCAATATGAAGGCGGCGTCTTTTGCGGAGAGCCCCGCGTCTATTGGAACTATTGTTGAGTTCCTTTTCCAGATTGCGAGCGCCGCGCATATCCACTCGGGCGAGTTTTCCGCAAAAATCGCGGCGTGGATTGAGTCGGCGGGGATTTTTTCGGCGGCGGAGCAGGCCAATGAGTACGCCGCGGAGTACGACACGTCGAAATCGTCGCCCAAAAAGGCGGGGTTCGCGGAATTTTTAAAAAGCGTGATTTTCATAAAGTTTTTAGGCCTCCTCAACAAAGCAGCTTGCGCCGAGCATTTTCTTTAATGAGTTTTTAAGCGATTCAATTTGTTCGGGATTTAGCGAATTTACAACCGCAAAGCAGGCGCTGCCCGAGCCGCTCATAATTGCGGGGACTTTGTAGGTTTCGCGGACGAAATTTATGGCTGCCTCGAGCGCGGGGAATTTCGCGAAGGCGGGGCGCTGCATATTGTTGTAAAGGGGCAGGTTTTCGATGGACGGGTTTTCAAGCCAGACTTTGAGCATGTCTTCGGCGTATTTTTCGGGAATGTACCAGCCGCCGTTTTCGCGCATGGTTTTGTACGCCCAGCCCGTGTTTATGGAAAAGTCCGGCTTAAATACGACAAGCTTTATAGACGAAACAAGCTCTTGCGCCTTTTGGGGAATGTCGCTTAGCTTTTCGCCGCGGCCGCGCATTACAAGGGGCTTGTTTTTTATGAACATGGGGCAGTCCGAGCCCAGAATGGCCGCGAGGCGCAAGAGCTCGTCCTCCGACAAAATACCGTCGTTAAGCTTGTTGAGGGCAAGCAAAACGGTCGCGCCGTTTGAGCTGCCGCCGCCGAGCCCCGCCCCGTGCGGGACTTTTTTTACGAGGTCGAACCTGAAATATCTGTTTACGCCCGAGGCTTTTCTAAAAAGCTCCGCCGCCTTCATGACGAGGTTTGTGCCGTCGAGCGGAACGCCCTCGAGGTTGCAGGAGATGGAATCCTCCCCGCTTTCGGTCAAAATTATTTCGTCCCCGAAGCGCGTCGGGGCGACGAGGCTTACAAGATTGTGGAAGCCGTCCTCCCTCGCTGCGTTAACGGCAAGCATGTAGTTTACCTTGCAGGGGGAGAAAAATGAAAAAGATTTTGTCATTTCGTTTGAAAAATTAGAATATTTGTGGCAAAAATAATCCGATATGTCAAAACAATGTAAATTGATTCTCGCCCTCGACCTCCCCGACAGGGAGCTTGCGTTAACCATGCTTAAAAAGCTTCAGGGCTCGCTTGAGTGGGTCAAAATCGGGCTTCAGATGTATTTAAAGTACGGCGCGGGGCTTGTGGAGGAGGCCGCCGCCATGGGCTTCAAGGTCTTTTTGGACTTGAAGATGTACGACATTCCCAACACCGTGGCAAGCGCGGTAAAAAGCCTTGCGGGGCAAAAAATTTCAATGCTTACAATACACGCCTCGGGGGGCGCGGAAATGATGTCGAGGGCGGCGGAGGCCGCCGCCGAAAGCAATCCGAATCTCGAAATTTTGGCGGTTACGGTTCTGACTTCGTTTGACGAGCAGGCCCTGCGCCTTACAGGTGTCGCGGCAAAGCCCGCCGAACAGGTTTTAAACCTCGCGCTTTTGGCGAAGCAAAGCGGGGTGCGCGGGCTTGTGTGCTCGCCGCTTGAAATCGGGCTTTTAAGAAAAAATCTGGGCGGGGAAATAGACCTTATTACCCCCGGAATCCGCCCGCTCGGCGCGGACGTTGGCGACCAAAAAAGAATCATGCCGCCCCTTATGGCGGCGCGGGCGGGCTCGTCATACATAGTTGTCGGCAGGCCGATTTTAAAGGCGGCAGACCCCGCCCTCGCGGCAAGGGGCATAATCGCGGAGCTTGAGTCGGCAAAATGAAAACTTCGGCGATACTTCTTGCCGCGGGCGGCGGAACTCGAATGCGCGGGGTGGTGAAAGACAAAATTTTGGCCCCGCTTTTCGGCAAGCCCGTTTTGTGGCACAGCGCCAAGGCGTTTATCGAAAGCGGGGTCGCAAGCGAGCTTGTTTTCGTTTGCCGAAACGAATCGCAAAAATCGGAAATTCAAAAGGCGCTCGCGCCGCTTATTTCAAAAATACCCTGTAAATTCACCTTCGGAGGGGCGGAGCGGCAGGACAGCGTCTTAAACGGGATTTTGGCGGGCTCGGAGGATTCGGAAATCGTTTTTATACACGACTCCGCCCGCCCGCTCGTCCGCCCCGAAAGCATACGCGAGCTTTGCGCCGCCGCGCTTGAGGACGGCTGCAGCGTGTTGGCGGCCAAGGTTGTCGACACCATAAAAAAGGTCGATTCCGACCCGCAAAACAAAAAACGCCGCAGGCTTGAGGATTTGGAGAGGCCGCTTTTGTGGGCGATGCAGACGCCGCAGGTTTTCAGGCGCGAAATCATTTTGGACTGCTACAAAAAAGTGCGCGAAAGCGGCGCTAAAATTACCGACGACGTCGCAGCCGCCTCCGCGCAGGGGCACGCTATTACTATCGTCGAAAACATCCACCCAAACACGAAAATCACCTCGCCCGAAGACTTGGCTATCGTCGAATTTCTACAACAAAAGGCAAAATCATGGGAAAAATCAGAATAGGCTACGGCTACGACGTCCACCCTCTCGCGGAGGGCAGGCGCTGCGTTATCGGCGGCGTTGAAATCCAAAACAAGGTGGGGCCCCTCGGCCATTCCGACGCCGACGTTTTAAGCCACGCGATTGCCGACGCCATTTTGGGCGCGGCCGCCCTGCGCGACATCGGCTTCTACTTCCCCAACACCTCAGCCGAGTGCAAGGATATGGACTCGCAGGACATTCTGCGCAGGTGCGTTTTTGAAATCGGCAAGCTCGGATACAAAATCGTGAATATAGACTCCACCCTGATTGCCGAAACCCCGAAGCTTCTGCCGCATATTAACTCCATCAAAAAAACCCTCGCAAACACGCTCGGGCTTACGCCCGAAGATGTCGGAATCAAGGCCACCACAAACGAGAAAATGGGCTGGATTGGCCGCCGCGAAGGCCTGGCCGCCCACGCCGTCTGCCTAATCGAAAAAGAGTAGCGCGGGCGGAAATCTTTTGCAAAGCTTTCGCATGATAATAGACACCGAAAGAGTTAAGCGCAAGGCTAAGCCGGGGATTTTCTCGAGGCCGGGCTCGCCCATATATATCGGGCGCAGAATGCCGCCCAGCAAACTGCGCAGGCGAAGCGAAATTTTTAGGCTCGTTTTCGGCGCGCTTATTTTGGCGGCTCTCGCGGGCGGCTGCGCGGCGCTTATTTGGACGCTCGCAAGCCAAAGCGCGCGCTACGCCGAAATCAAGGCGCAGGACGGGCGGGAAAATCAAACCGTCCCCGCCGTCTCGATGCCCATAACTTTCAAGCCCTCGCAGAGCAAATGAAGCGCGCCGACGAGCTTTTGGCCGAGCGCGGGCTTGCGGAAAGCAGATCGAAGGCGCGGGCGATAATCGAGGAGGGCAGGGCGTTTTGCGGCGGCGAAAAAATCGACAAGCCCTCGAGAAAGCTCCCTTTGGACGCGGAAATTCGAGTGGATAAAAACGCGGACGCTCTCAAGTTTGTGTCGCGCGCGGGGTTGAAGCTCGACGGCTTTTTAAGCGACGCCAATCTGGACGTTTCGGGCTTCGACATTTTGGACATAGGAGCCTCTACAGGCGGCTTTACCGACTGCCTGCTTTCAAGGGGGGCTAAAAGCGCGGTTTGCGTCGACGTGGGCACGGGGCAGCTGCACGAAAAGATAAAGGCCGACCCGCGCGTTTTGAATTTGGAAAAAACCGACGCCAGAAACTTGACAAGCGCCATGTTAAACGGCGCGCTTTTCGATTTTATTTGCGCGGACTTGTCTTTCATATCGCTCGAAAAAGTCATTCCGCACATCTGGGGCTTTTTGCGGCGCGGCGGCTACGCGGCGTTTTTGGTAAAGCCGCAGTTCGAGACAGAGCCCAGATTTTTGCGCCGCACAAAGGGCGTTTTAAAAGACGACGCCCTGCGCGGGGCGGCTCTTGAAAAAATCAAAAAATTCGTAGCCGAAAATTTTGCGGACGCCGTTTACGTTTGCGATTCGCCCTCTAAAATCGCGGGCGGCGACGGCAACAGGGAGTATCTGCTGCTCTTAAAAAAATCGTAGAAGCTTGAACTGTGCCCCAAAAACAGGACTATAAAAAAGCTTCGGCGGCTCGAAAAATCCATCGCAAATTTCCCGCAAAATTCCGCGCAAAAAAATTTTTCCGCAAAAAAAACGCCCCCGCAAAATTTTGCAGGGGGCGTTTTTCAATATGAATTTCTGTTTGCGTATGCGCGGGCTATTTGCCGATGGCGGCCTTCGCCTTCTTTAAATATTCCGCGATTTTTTTCGTTTCTTTCGCGCATTCTTTCGCGGAGGCCTCCGCTTTTTCCCCCACGCCCGCAAACTGGGTTTGCGACGCCTCAAGCTGGGACTTCGCCACGTTTAGCGAGCCCTTAAATATTTCAATGCTCGAGCTTAGCATTTGCGCGTCGTTAAGTATGCCCATCGCCTTTTGCAAATTGCTCTTGGCCGACTCCTCCAAGCCGCCAATCGCGCTTATGGCCTTGTTGGCGTCAATCGAAATCGAGTTTAAGACCGCAGCGTATTCCTTTAGCTCGCAAATAACCGCGCTTAAGCGCGAGGCCAAATCCAAAAGCTCCTTGCGCGAAATTTTGGGCGCGTCGAGGGCGTCGTCGCCAAGCGCGTTTATGCGTTTTATTAAATTGGAGGCTCTGGGCGCGTATTTGCCGTCGGCGGACATTCCGAAAACTTCGCCCTCCGCCTCTTTGCTTTTGACTCCGCCGACCCGCGCGCGGTTGAGGCGGCTGACGGCCGCGCCGGCGTAGGCGGAGGCGTCCGCCAAGACCGCGATTTTCAGGGCGCGGTTGGGCTTGTAAACCGTTTCGGCGTATTTTTCGTTTTGCGGCAGGACGTTCGCCATGAAGGAAATCAGCTCCGCGTATTCGCCCGCGAAGGCTATTTTTAGGCGGCGCAGCCCCGCGGACGCCTTGTTTGCGGCGTCGCCGAGCTTCAGTGTTTGCGCTTTCAGCTTTTCCGTTTCCTCTTTTAGAAGCGAGATTCGCGTTTCGTTTTCGCGCATGGTTTTAGAGGCTTTTGCAGCCGCGTCGCCGGTTAGCGCGATCATATTTTGGATTCCCTCGATTTGCGGGGTGGATATGTTTGCCACTATGTTGAGCTCCGAGATTTCGTTTTGAGCGGCCAAAAAATCGGACTTCGCCTGCTCGAAAACCGAGGCGAGGCGCGTTATGTAGGCCTTGTCTGCGTGCTCCTTGTCGGGGTCTTTCTCGACAATCTCAAGAGCCTGCGCCGCGAGGCTTTCGCCAAGCTTTACTCTTTTTTCGCCGAGGGGCAGAAATTTTTTTAGGGCTTCCAGATTGGTTTTCGAGCTTTCCAAAAAGTTTTTTTGCGCCTCGAATTGCGTTTTTACGAGGTCGATTTCGTAGCAAAGCCCCGCGCCTTTGTTTTGGATTGAATCGAAGAGCCTTTGCAGTTCGAGCGTGTCTTTATAATTGTAGGCGGCCTTGTCCGCGATTGATATGGCGGAGTTTGCGAGGCGCAGGGATTCGTTATAGTGCTTGTAGGCGCTCCACGCGCTTGCGCGGGCGAGGTCGAGGTTTTCGGTTAGGGCGTCTTGAGCCGAGGCGCAAAGCCCGGCCGCAAAAATCGCCGCAAATATCGGGAGAATTTTAGGGGTTTTCATGCAAATGAAGACAATCACATAAGCCTAAAAATTTCAAAAAATTTTTGGCGGCGTATTTTTTTTGGCGACTTATTCTGATTTTTTTCTCGAATTTTCGGGGATTGCGGCGATATTTACAAAAGTGGTACAATTATTTTTATGCTCGCAATAATTTTATCGGCAGTATACGTCGCGTTTTTCCACACGCTCGCGAACCCCGCGCACTACGCGCCGTTTGCGGTTTTGGGAAGGGCGCGCGGCTGGAGCTCGGCAAAGAGCGCGCTTGTTGCGGCGTTTTGCGGGACGGGGCATTTGCTGTCGTTTATTTTGGTTGCGGCGGCGGGGCTTGCGCTTAATTCCTTCAAGGGGTTTTTGGAGGGGTTTTTCGAGGCGGGGGAGAAGTTCGGGTTTATGCTGTTTTTGGCGGCGGCCATAGCCTATCTGGTTTACGGGATATATTTTGCGTTCAAAAAAACTCCCTCCGGGCATTGCTCGTGCTGTTCGGAAAACCGCGGTTCAAAAAAATCGGAGAGGGGCTTGGTGGCGATGATGTTCGCGTTTTTCGCGCTCGGGCCCTGCGACGCGGTTTTGCCGCTTGTTTTCTACCCCGCGATAGACGGCAGCTTAAAGGGCGTAGCGTACGTTGCGGCGGCGTTTTATTCGACCACGATTATAACGATGGGCGCCTGCACGCTTTTGTTCCACAAGGGCGCGGGCTTGTGCGCGGGGAGGGGGTTTTTCGCGCAGAGGTGGTCGCACCTCGTCGCGGCCGTTGCGATATTGGCGGCGGTTTTAATAGGCGGGCTCGGGCATTAAACTCGCGGCGCTTGGCGCAAAAGCGAGCCCTCGAAAAACTTCATTTTAACATGGTCGAAATTGAGGAATCTGCCGCCCTCGATTTTAAGGTTTTGCGCCGCCGATTTTATCGCGACCCCCGCCGCCAAAACCCCGCTTAGCGCGGCCGCCGGCGGAAATATCGGCCTGCCCTCCGCGCCCTCTTTTTTCGCGGAGGCGTCGCCCACAAGCTCGCCGAAGTAAAAGCCTTCGTTTAGGAGCGTTATCTGGCTTACGTACCCCCCCGCCGCCGCCATAATTACGGGCTTTTTAAGCCTGCGGCAAATTTCGGACACCGCGCTTCTTGAGGCGAAAGAGTCGCACGCGTCTATAACGATATCGGCGCCTGAAAAATATTTTTCGCAGGCGGGGGAGTCTTCAATTTTTACAATGTGAGCCTCGAAATCCGTCTGCGGGTTTAGCTCTTGGCAGAATTTCGCGGCAAGCCGGGCCTTCGGCTTTGATACATCCGAAAGCTTGTAGATAGTCTGGCGGTGCAGGTTGCTTTCCGAAACTTTGTCGAAGTCCAAAATCGAAAGCTTTTTTAGCCCGCAAGCGGCAAGAAGGGGTATCGCGCCGCTTCCAACCCCGCCCGCGCCGACAATGCAGACGCGGGTTTTGCCGAGCCTCTTTTGCCCCTTTTCGCCGAAATTTTCAAGCGAAATTTGGCGCGGGTATTTTTGCGAAAAATCCATTTTAGCCCCCGGCAACTATCGACATAATTTCAAGCGCGTCTCCGTCTTTCAGAACGGCGTCTTTAAACGCCTCGAAGCGGAGCGCATGCCCGTTCAGCTCTACGACGCACCTTTGCGGGTTCGCGCCGAGCGCGGATATGAATTCCGCAACCGTTTGCGGGGCGGAGATTTCGTAAACTTTGCCGTTTGCCTTGATTTTCATAGAGCCGCTATTTTGAGTGTTTTTCGATGAGCTTATACGCCTCGTTTACGCGGCGCAGCTCGTTTTCGAGAAGCTTTGTGGCGTATTCGCCAAGCCCCTTGCTTTTGAGGACGTCGGGGTGGAGCTCCTTGCACTTTTTGCGGTACGCGGACTTCACTTTTTCAAACGGGGCGAACTCCTCGATTTCGAGAACCGCGTAGGCGTCTTTAAGCGCCGCCGAGCCATCGGCGCGGGGCGGGGGAGGGGGGCCGTAGCCGCGGGGGCGGCCTTGAAGAAAAGTTTCGATTATACGCCGCAGGGCTTGGGGCGGAACGCCGCAAACGCTTGCGGCCGTCTCGAGCGCGGATATTTCAACCGGCAAAATCGAGCCCTTCGCCGCGCATATTCTTGCGAGGATTGCGATATAGTCCATGCGGAAGGAGCTTTGCGGAAATTCGGCGGCGAAAATCGAGGCGGTTTCGGCAATCGAGCGCGGGTCGTTTTTCGCGCTTCTAAATATTGCGATGGCCTCCCTCCTAAGCTCGCCGCCAACGCCCAGCTCCGCGAAAATCCTTTCGATTTCGTCGATTTCCTCGCGCTCCACCCTGCCTGAAATTTTGGCGATTTTGGCGCACGCGGAGGCGGTGTGGAGTATGAACCTCGCGCGGTTTTCGGAATTTGAAGGCCTTTGCGCCTTCGCGCCTTGCGCGTCAAATAGGACGTGCCCAACGGCTACGCCCGCCGCCGCGCCCCACGGGCCCGCCGCCGCCAAGCCTATAATGCCGCCTAAAATTTTGCCTATCACCATAAATAAAGCGTTAGAATTGTACATCGCGCGCTTTTTTACAACCATAATTTTTTTGCCCTTGCGCGGGCGCGAAGCCCGCAAATAAAATATTGATTTTAAAAAAACATAGGCTAATGTGTCTGGAATATGAACGGTATATTTGGATTTTTAGGGAACATCGGCACAACCGAGCTCATTATCATTTTGGTCGTTATTTTGCTTTTGTTCGGGGCGAAAAGGCTGCCGGAGCTCGCGCGCGGCCTGGGCAAGTCGATGCAGGAGTTCAAGAAGGCCTCGAGGGAGGTCGAGGAAAATTTCCGCGACGCTTTGGACGACGACGAAGGCGCGAAGAAATCCCCCTCCAAGCCCGTTGAATCGGAGCAGAAGGAGGAGGAAAAGCGATAGGGCTTTTCTTCAAGGTTTTTTCTTTTTGGGCGCGTTGTTTTATATGCGCCCTTTTTTTGCGTCTTTTTTTATTTTAACCCCGACGTGTTTTGTAGCCCGAGCATTTTTTGCGGAAAATTTTTGGCGGGCGAGGGGCGTTTTTTATTGATAAAAAAATCCCGCTATTCTAAAAAATT
>JAGBOM010000122.1 GCA_017633865.1 Opitutales bacterium | reverse complement strand
GCTTTTGGAGCTCGCCGGCGTCGCTGTTTTGCTCGAGGCCTTTTTCCTTTACGATGTCGGCGGGGCTTTTGCCCTCCTTATACATGATGTCGAAAACCTCTTTCGACTGCGATTTTGAAATTTTGCCCTCGTCCACAATTTTTACGAGGCCTGCAAGGTTTTCGGGCGTGATGCGGCATTCGCTGAATTTCGGGCGGGATTCGCCGAATTCGGCCTCGGCGGAGAGTTCCCTTAAAACGTCGTTTACGAGGATATTCGCGATGGCTTTGGGGTTGTTGTGGGCGGCCACGGCTTGCTCGAAAAACTTGCTCATCTCCAAATCTTGGCACATTACGGAGGTGATTGAGTAGGGCAGGGAATAGTCCGCCATAAAGCGGCGCTGGCGGTCGTAGGGGCGTTCGGGCAGGGAGTTTTCGATTTCCTTTACGAGCGCGCGGTCGATTTTTACCGGCATTAAATCGGGCTCGGGGAAGTAGCGGTAGTCGTGGGCGTTTTCCTTGCCGCGCATCGACTGGCTTATGTTTAGCTGGGCGTCCCAGCGGCGGGTTTCCTGAAAGAGCGGCTGCCCCTTTTTGAGGGCGTCGGTCTGGCGGCGGATTTCGTATTCGATTGCGTTTTTCACCCCCGAGACGGAGTTGATGTTTTTAAGCTCGATTTTTACGCCGAGCTTCGTTTCGCCTTTGGGGCGGACCGACACGTTTACGTCGCAGCGCATCTGCCCCTTTTCCATGTCGCACTCGCTTACGCCGAGCTCGCTTATGTTTTGGCGAAGCGAGTTTAGGTAGGCGACGGCGTCGTCGGCGGAGTGCATGTCGGGCTCGGAGACGATTTCCATAAGCGGGGTTCCCGCGCGGTTATAGTCCACCAAAGAGTCGTTCGCGCAGTGGGTGAGCTTGCCGACGTCCTCCTCCAAGTGGATTCTCGTAAGTTTTACGAAGCGGTGTTCGCCCATTTCGCCGCGGTTTTTGCCGGGCAGCTCTATTTCAACCGCGCCGCCGAGGCACAGGGGCTGGTCGTACTGCGAAAGCTGGTAGTTTTTGGGGCTGTCGGGGTAGAAGTAGTTTTTTCTGTCCCACTTGGTGATTTCGGGAATCTGGCAGCCGAACATAAGCCCGACTTTCATGGTGTTAAAAATCGCGCGGTAATTGAGCACGGGCAGGACTCCGGGGAGCGCGAGCACCACGGGGTCTGTAAGGGTGTTCGGCTCGCGGCCAAACTCGTAGGGCGCTGACGTGAACATCTTGGTCTTGGTTTTCAGCTGGACGTGGACTTCGAGTCCGATTACTGCTTCGTATTCCATAAAAAATCCTTTAGAGCGCGGGGTGTTTGGGGCAGACGCCTGCGTTTTGTTCGTAGGCGTAGGCGCAGGAGAGCATATTTTGCTCGTCGAAGGCGTTTGCGATGAACTGCAAGCCTATGGGCAGACCCTCTTTATTGAAGCCGCAGGGCACGGACATTCCCGGAAGCCCCGCGAGGTTTACGTTGATTGTAAAGATGTCGTTTAGGTACATCGAAAGGGGGTCGTCGGTCTTTTAGCCGATTTTGAAGGCGCAGGTGGGGGCTGTGGGGGCGGCGATTATGTCGACGGACTTAAACGCCTCCAAAAAGTCGTTTCTTATGAGCGTGCGGACTTTTTGGGCGCGGAGGTAGTAGGCGTCGTAATAGCCCGAGCTTAGAACGTAGCTGCCCAAAATTATTCGCCGCTTAACCTCCTCGCCGAAGCCCTCCGCGCGCGACTTGTAGTACAAATCGACGACGTCCTCCGCGTTTTTGGAGCGGTAGGTGTAGCGTATGCCGTCGTAGCGCGCGAGGTTTGAGGAGGCCTCCGCGGTCGCGATAATGTAGTAGACGGGAATGGCAAGCTCGGTATGCGGCAGGCTTATGTTTACAATTTCCGCGCCGAGCTCCTTGCAAAGAGCAATCGCCTTTTCAACCGACTCGCGCACTGCGCCGTCCATGCCGTCCACAAAATATTCTTTGGGAATGCCGATTTTTTTGCCCTTCAAGGCGTTTTTGTCTAGGGATTCTGCGTAGTTAGGAATGTCGGTTTTTACGCTTGTGGAGTCGAGAGGGTCGTAGGAGGCCGCGGCCTTTAAAAATAGCGCCCCGTCCCTTACGCTTCTTGAAAAAGAGCCGATTTGGTCGAGCGACGAGGCGAACGCCGCGAGGCCGTATCTGCTTATAAGCCCGTAT
>JAGBOM010000121.1 GCA_017633865.1 Opitutales bacterium | reverse complement strand
CTCGAGAAAATATTTTCCGTAAAAATTTCTATGGACCGCCGGCATAAGATTATAACGATACTCGGGCTTGGCATAAAAGTAAGAAGGCGTTTTAAATGATGGGGCAAGGCATAGGCAATCGTTGCCCGCGGCGATTTTTAGCTCGCAAAAACCGTTAAAATAGGGCTCTTTAGTTGTTGCAAAAAACAGGCGCATTCCGTAATTAGATTTTAAACGCACTACATGGCCACATTATGAAACGCTATATTCGTTATTTAACTTATGTAAAGCCAAAGCTTTGGTATTTGGTCGGGGCGATCGCCGCGGGGCTCTTGTTCGGCGCGTCGAGCGGCTTCGGCATGCCCGTCATTTTCGACAAGGTTTTAAAGCGCATCTTTATGCCCGAAGACGGAGTGGAGTACAACCTTTGGTACGTTTTCGGCGTGGCGATGCTCATTCCCATGGTGTTTTTAATCCGCGCGGTTTCGGGCTACGTTAGCGGGTTTTTGATGAGCTATGTGTCGCTCGACGTTCTGCGCAGAATCAAGCAGGATTTGTTCTCGCGCGTGCAGGA
Organism: Opitutales bacterium; assembly: GCA_017633865.1. GTDB lineage: Bacteria > Verrucomicrobiota > Verrucomicrobiia > Opitutales > Intestinicryptomonadaceae > Intestinicryptomonas. Next base: position 1,555 of record JAGBOM010000121.1, on the reverse strand, counting down.
CTATCCGCTTTCCTTTTTCGACAAGCACACCACCGGCGACCTTTTCGTGCGCCTAACTACAGACACGCAGGCCGTGCAGACAATCCTTCTTTCTTTCGCCTCCGAGATGATTCGCCAGCCCGTGCAAGTCATCGGCGCGCTCGCGTTTTTGGCGTACATGTGCCTTACGAAGGGCGAAATCGTGTTTTTGCTCGTCTTTATCGCGGCGGTGCCGTTTTGCATAATTCCCGTGCAGATGATACGCCGCAATCTTAAGCGCTGCGCGAAAATGTCGGCGGAGTCGCTGGGCACGATCGCCCAGTGTTTCAACGAAAACCTCGCCGCCGCCCACGAAGTCCGCGTGTTCAACCTTCAGGAGCCGCAAAAGAAAAGGTTTTGGGACATGAACGTAAGCTTCCAAAAGCTCGTCCTGAAAATAGCCCAGTACGAGCTTATGCAGCAGCCGATGATGGAGGTCTTGGCGGCGACCATGGTCTCCATCACCTTCGTCTACGCCTACAAGGCGAAAATCGACTTCTCCACTTTCGCGGCGATAGGCCTTGCCCTTTACTTTACTATAGACCCGATTAAGCGAATCCTCAGAATGTGGACGGACTTCATCAAAATCACGCCCTCCTTCGACCGCCTAAACGAGGTTCTCGACTACGTCTCGACCGTCCCCGAGGCCGAAAACCCCGTGGCGGTGGACGCCCTCCGCGGCGAAATCGAATTTGACGGCGTGAACTTCGCCTATTCCGACAAGACCGTTTTGCACAACGCCAAAATAAAAATCCCCGCAGGCACAAGCTGCGCGCTCGTCGGCGAATCGGGCGCGGGCAAGAGCACGTTCGCAAAGCTTGTCATGCGCTTTTACGACCCGACGTCTGGCGCCATATCTATCGACGGAATCAACCTCAAAAATATGTCGCTTTTCGACCTGCACAAGAACCTCGGCTCCGTCCCGCAGTACCCCGTGCTTTTTAACGACACAATCTTCAACAACATTCTTCTCGCCAGGCCCGACGCGACCGAGGCCGAAGTTTACGCCGCGGCAAAGGCCGCTTTCGCTCACGACTTTATTATGGAGCTTGAAGACGGCTACCAGACCCGCGTGGGCGAGCGCGGCGACAGGCTTTCGGGCGGGCAAAAGCAGCGCATAGCAATCGCGCGCGTGTTTTTGAAAAACCCGCCGCTGATTGTTTTGGACGAGGCAACCTCCGCCCTCGACGTCAACAGCGAGGCTTTTATTCAAAAGGCCATCGACAAGCTCATGCGCGACCGCACGATGTTTATCATCGCCCACCGTTTTAGCACAATACGCAACGTGCAAAAAATCATCGTGTTCAAGGAGGGCAACATTGTGGACTTCGGCTCGCACGCCGAACTCTACAATAGATGCGCGTACTACGCAGAGCTGTATGACCGCCAGTCGAGCAAAGGCTTGTGATAAAACTTGCGGCGGGCGGCGCGCCGAACACCCGCCCGCTTAAAAAACTCCGCCCGCCTTGCGCGCCGCGGCGGATTTAGGCTTCGCGCGTTTGGCGCGGAAGGTCGTTGCTTCGTCAAAAAAGCTTGG
>JAGBOM010000120.1 GCA_017633865.1 Opitutales bacterium | reverse complement strand
CACGAAGTCGACGGCAATTCGTGGCTCGAGCTTACGGCCTCGTCAAATTCGTTCAGCCCCGCGCTTCAAACTTACATGCACGAGCGCCTGGGCGCCGAGTGGGAAGGCAAGCTGAAATCGACCGGCAAAATGCGCCTTGTTTCGGACCTCATTCGCAAGGAGTACGAAGGCAAAGTCTCAAAGGCGAATTGGCACGAGATTACAACCTCAATCATCAAGGGCAAAAATCCGGAGCTCGCAAAGAAAATCGAAAGCCTGCTTGGCGACAACTGGAAGAAAAAGCTCATGCTCGTCGGCTACCACGGCGTGACCGACCCCGAAAGAATTTTGCCCGCCGTCATCAGCTCTAAAGTGGGCCCGGGCTGGCTGGGCGTTTTGTTGGTGACGCTTTTGGCGGCCTCTATGTCCACATTCGGCTCGACCGTAAATTCGGCTTCGGCGTACGCGATTAAGGACATCTACCAAAAGCTTTTTCGCCCGAACGCGGGGCGCAGGGAGCTTATCGCGGCTTCATGGACCACAACCATTTTGATAACCCTTATAGGCTTTGTGCTATCGCTTGTGTTCGACAGCATCAACGACGTTTGGGACTGGATTATCATGAGCGTAACTACGGGCCTGTTCGTGCCGGGCTTCCTCAGAATGTATTGGTGGAGAATGAACGGCTGGGGCGTGGCCTTCGGCATGGCTTCGGGCGGCGTGGCGGCCATTTTGCAAAGGGTTTTGCAAAGCAGCTTCGGCTGGGAGTTCGCCCCGTGGGACAAATTCGCGTTCGTCGCGGCATTCGCGTTTACGGCTACAATCGTGGGATGTCTTATGACAAAGCCGACCGAAATGAAAACCCTCGTCTACTTCTACAAGAAGACCCGCCCCTTCGGTTTCTGGGGGCCGGTGCGCAAGCACTTGAACGACGAGCAGCTCGGCTATATCGACGGCGAAAACCGCCGCGACATCGCGGCCTTGCCCTTCGCGTTCCTTTACCAGGTCACGCTGTTTCTGTTCCCGATGCTTATTGTAATACACGAGCGAAAAGTGCTCTACTACGTCTTGGCGGTGTTCTTCATATCGGTTGTCGCGCTGTACCTATTGTGGTACAAAAACCTGCGCCCCGACAGAAAGATGGAGCTCGAGCAGTAGCTTTTGCAAATGCCAAAAGGCGGCTTTTCCGAAAAGGAGGCCGCTTTTTTTTGCGCGACCAGCGCCGTTTGTTTTTGACAAAAAAAAATTCGCGCGCTAATATTTTTACGTTTTATGCGAAAGCTGTTTTTGAAACATATGATTAATGGAGGAAATATGAAAAAAATTATGGTGTTTGCACTTTCGGCGCTTTCGGCGCTGTGCGCCTGGGCGGGGAGCTACGAGGTAAAATCTCCGGACGGAGCCTTGTCCGCAAAAATTAGCGACGGCGAAAGCCTTAAGTTTTCAGTCTTTAAGGACGGCTCGCCGCTTTTGGAAAACTGCGAAATTTCAATGTCCACAAGCAAGGGCGTTTTCGGCAAAAACGCGCGGGCTTCCGAAACCGAAAAATCGTCGAAAAAAGAAGTTTTGGACGCGAAGTTCTTTATAAAAAGCAAAGTCGAAAACAACTATAACGAGCTGGTTTTGCGCTTCAAAAGATACTCGGTCGTTTTTCGCGCCTACAACGACGCCGTCTGCTACCGCTTTATGGCGGGGTTCGGCAAGGGCGAAACGCTTATTGTAAATTCGGAAACCCT
>JAGBOM010000119.1 GCA_017633865.1 Opitutales bacterium | reverse complement strand
GTTCATTAGCCTCGCGTAAATGTTGCCCGACTCCTTGAGGGCGAACAAATCCGCGCCGTGCTTCGCGCTTTTAAAATTGAAGGCGGTCGTGCGGTAGACGGGGACGGCGCGCGCCTGCGTTGCGGGATCGGGGATTTGCCCCGCGTGGATTGCCAAAGTTTCAGGTCTGTAATTTTTTTCGCTCATGATGTTTTCCTTTTTTTCGTTTGAAATTTTTTGCGGCGGAAAGATTTTTTTTGGGTTATCCTTTATCTTTCATCTTTCGGGTTGGGGTGCAACCGAACGTTTTTGTTAAACTACGCCGCGCTTATGTCCTATTGCGTGCTAAAATTCGTATTTTGCCGAAAGCGCCCAAGCGGTGTTTTCAACCGTGTTTAAAACCGTGCCCAAGTGCCCGTAGCCCGCCGTTACGGTGAGGTGCGGAGTTACGATTGCCGCAAGCCCGACGGTCCACCAGTCGCTTTCCTCGCCGATAAGCGTGCGCCCGCCCGCGGAAACGTCGTCATACTGGTTGATTTTCTGGCGGTACTCGAACGCCGCAAAAAGCCAGTCGGTAATGCCCACAACTATGTTGCCCTCGACGGAAAATTCGTACTTGCCCGAAAAGCCCGTGTAGCCGAGGTTGGAGGCGTCGCTCGCCCTGCCTGTAAGCGACAAAATTATCGGGTGCCCCTCTATCACAAAGGTCTTGGAAATTGTCGCGGTGAACTCGACGCCGTAGTCGCGGTCGTAGCCGATTTGGCTTAAAAGCCCGCCGAGATTCTCGTTTATCTCGTTTATGCCGTCGTTAAACTTGCCGTGTACGCCTATGGTCAAAGCGGGGAGATATTTGGTGTCAAAATCGTTCTCGCGTATCACGTTTAGGCGCGCGTTTAGGCTGTGCAGCCAAACGTCGTTGCGGTCGATGTCAACCCCCGCATACTTTAAAACGTCGCTTTGCAGAGAGCCCGTGCCGAAGCGGCTTGCGTTGTATCCCAATTCAAGGCGCGTGAACAGCGTTTCGGTTACGCCGAAGCTTTCAACGTTCTTCTGCCTCGCGTTGACGTAGGTCGCGCCAAAGGACGGCAGCCCCACCTCCGTGCCCTCCGCGCCCGGATTTACCAAATAGGCTATAGGGGTGATTACCACGCCGCCTACGCCGTCAAGAGTTAAAAGCGGCAAAGGCGCGCCCTTTTCGGCCTTCGCGGGGGCGGGGTTTTCCGATTTCGCCTGCGCGGGGGCTTCTGCCTTAGCCGGCGCCGAAGCTTTGGATGCGGGGTTCTCCGCGGATTTTGCGGCCGCGGAATTTTCTGCGGCATAAGTTAAAGAGGTCGCGGCAAAGAGAGCCGAGAAAGTTAAGAGTGTGTTGATTTTCATAAGTTTTTCCTTTTTTTGATTTGTTGTTTTATTGGTGTTTTTTGATTGATGATTTTTTGTTTCGATTTTGCCTCTTGAGCGCGGCGGATTTTTTTAAGGGCGGAATCTGAAAGCGTTTTTTTGGAACGCCGCAAGCATTCCGCTAACACATTCGAAGCCCAACACAACAGTAAGTCCCCGCAAGGTTTTTGGCGGAGAGGAATTCTTGTTCAACTTTTATGGAATCTTTTAATTTCATAATGACTACCGTTATGGTAGATTTTATTTTTAAGTCAACAATTTTTTTTAAAAATTTTTCAACACGCCTAAAACCCCGCATAAATAAAGGCTTTTTAGCCTAAAAATTTTTTTGAACCGCCCCGAAAAAGACCCCGTAAAGCCGCGAAAACCTCCGCCAAAACAAAAGACACACCCAAAAAACAAACTTTCCCCGCGCCTCGACGCCCCTCAAGACCAGCATAAATAAAACAAAAACCGATATATACCGCTCGATAAAAAAATATTACCTTATTTGTAGGCTTTTTGTTATGCATATTTTAAGATATGCTCCGCCACAATTATCCGCGCCGTCTCGGCGGCGGATTGCAGGCGGCGGCCGCTTCAAGCTCTTCAAGGCAAAATCCGCCCCCGCAAAGCCCTTCCGCCCCAGCAAAGCCCGAAGCGGCAAGCGCTCAATCTGCGGCAGGCTTGCTACGACGACGCAGGCGGCGGCGAGAGCATTTTCCGAGACGTGTCGGCGGCCGAACCTTCCAAAATCCAACAGAGGAATTATTTTGTAGGCGAGGAAAGGATTGACATAAACCGTCGACAATACGCGAAATTTATACAGGACTCTGCATGAGGGAAATTTCAAAACCGAAGATAAAAAAGGCTGCAAAACATCAAGCCCTGCAGCCATTCAAAAACCACATTGCAATAATCCTGCAAACATATTGCAACCTTCGCTCAAAATCCCCTCAAAACCCTAAATTGGTCAAACGTTTGGCACTCTTGGCAAAACCGGGCGGCGGGATACAAAAAATTTTTTCGTCAACACTTTTATATAAATAAAAAAGGCGCGGAAATTTTGCTCCGCGCCGTGTTTTGAATTTCTGCTTTCTGCTACTTGCGCCTGCGGTATGCCGCGAAAGCGAGTGCCAATGCGCCGAAGATTGCGGCATATGTGGCGGGTTCGGGAACGTGCACGCTGATGTAGAGCGTGTTGCTTGCAACTTCCCAGCCGTTGTATGTGTAGGCGCCTGTGTCGGTAATTTTAAGCTGCGTATTCCAGTCAAACGGAACGCCGTCCAACGTATATGGGGAGGAATTTGAAATGTCTTGCGCAGAGGAGAGCAGAGCGAACCAGTAGTCGCCTTCGGCAAGACCTGCAATGTTGCTCAAATCAACTTCCATTATGCCGTTTACGCTCTTAAAATACTGAGCCTTGAAAATGGCGCTGCTTTTGTCTTGCGTAAGGGAGGCGTTCTCGGCACCAAGCAAATAGAGGATTGTGCCGGAGTCTTGAACTTTCACTTCCCAAGAATTTGAGAGAGCCGCCGCGCCTGCCGCCTCGAAGTTTCCGCTTTCGTCAAAACCGCCGAACTGCAAAACAGAAAGCGCGCCTTCCGTGCCGTCGTTCTTGCCGATATTGACGGAATTTGCCGCAAGCGCCGTGCCTGCGCCCTGAATAATTATGCGGTTTTCGCCGCCGTCGGTTCCGGTTCCGACATTCAAATCGTATATGTTGCCCTGCGCGCCGTCGGACATAATAAGCTTGGCGATGCTTGTGGATTTTGCCCTGAATGCCAATGTCTGCCTGCTTGACGCGCCCTGCAATACCGCGTTTTCGCCTGAAACCTTTACAACCAAAGAGTAGTCGGACTGGTTGTCGCAGCCGATGTTCCACTGGTTTTTCATGAGGGCGCTTGAGTTGTCTATTACAAGCTCGCTGCCGCCTCGGCTTAACGCGGAGCCCTTCATTTGGTCGAAGTTCGCGTTGAGCGTGGAGCCGTTCGTAACGTAGATGTTTGAGTTGCCGCCGTCGCCCCAGTTGATTTTTGCCGAGTCCAGCGTGGCGCCGTCTTCAACGTTGATTGTAAGGCGCGTGTTGCCGAACATTGTAAGCTCTGTGGTGTATGTAAGGGAGGCGCCTGCGCCGGTGATGTTTATTGTGGCGAGGTGGTTTGCCCACGGCGTGTTTTTGACTGTTACGGCAGTTGTGACGTCGAGCTCAATGCCGTTCATGAAAGAAACTGTGCCTTCCGCGTTGGGAATGAGGCCGTCCTGCCAAACGCTTGTATCGGTCCAGTTGCCGGAGCTTACCGCGGTGAATTCGTCCGCAAGGGCAAAGCCTGCCGCGCTTGCAAACAGCGCAAATAGAGCGTATTTTTTCATATTCATTTAAGATTTTATGGGGTTAAAACGTTTTAAATTTTAAATTCTGCATAAGAGATTATTATTCCGCATTTTGGCGTCAAGTTTTTTTCATTTTTTTTTGCCGAAATAATAAGCGTTGACTTGCGCCCTTGCGCGGGGCGAATTCTTTTGCTTTTTATGGAGGGCGTAAAGACAGGGCGACTTTCCGCCGGCGGCGAGGGCGTCGCGGCTTTTACAGCCGTGCATTGCATCGCCGTTGTGGCGACTGTGTTTTTCATAGGCCTTACCGACGGCGCTCGCGCGAAAGCCTTAAAAGCCTTTGGGGCTGCCGATTTTTCAGATTTGTAAAAATCTACGCGCTCGCTTCGCCCGGCTCTTTTTTGTTTTTCTGAAAATTTTGGCGTTTATCGAGGGATTGGAACGCCAACAAAAAAACCGCAGCTAACTGCGGTTTTTTGTAATTGGCGTCCCCACGGGGATTGTACTCGCGGCTTGGTTGGCTAATGCCAATCCGCGCCGTCTCGGCGCTCGCTTCGCTCGGCTCTTTTTGCTGCGCAAAAAGCTACCGTCTCGGGCTGCGCTAACGCGCACCCTCGGCGTCGAACCCCTCGGGGTTCTCACCCCGCGAGTACGCCGCTTACAAAAAAGGCCAAAATCGAAAGATTTTGGCCTTTTCTTCAAGCTGGCGTAGTGCCCGTATTCCATAACACTTTCAACTTTTGCAACGTTTTAAAATACAAAAACTTACGGCTGCTATGACTGCGGGAGGGGTGTCTATCTTGCATTAGATTCATGGGATCAAAATTTCCCCTGTTTCGTAGTTTCACACTAGCATTTAAAACTCGATACCAATTTGAGTATTTTATTCACAGCGGTCTGTTTTTGCTCCGTAAATAAAGCCTGAATGCGGTAATACTCTTGCGTACGATTCCAGAAGCTGAATCCATACCGGAAACGACAACACATACTCTTACGATCTTTGCGGCAGAATTTTATCTGTATCCGATAGCGTAAATAGTCTTGCAAATGTTGGCTATAGATAGTCTCAGACGTATGTTAAGCGAGACCAATGGCGGTAAGACGCACTACTACTCTTACGATTTGGCGGATGCATAAAGAGCGAATACGGAGAGATGGAACAGGTAGGAATTCGCAAGTTGATTATTGTCAATACGATAATTTCAATGGCTCGTTTCAGTTGCGTTTAGTTGCAACGTCTATTTTTGTATATGCCTGACGTTTAATAAGTTGAACATATAGATGGCTTTGGGCGATTTCTTAATCCGTTAGGTAATTTTATCTGCTTTATTTTATCGACGTGCCCATTTCGTAGGCTTCCTTCATGGCGGGTTTATTTTTGATTTCTCCCTTTTCGTAAACGCCGTATCCATAGACAATGCCGCATTCTTTTGCGCCGTTTACACAGTCCGCATAGCCTCTAAAGCATTCTATTGTCCTGTCCAAGCCGGCTTTTCCGTCGGCGCAGGTGGCGATATAGTAAAAATCCTTGTTCTTGACTTCCGTCCAGCGCGCGACCGTTCTGTCTATAAGCGTTTTCAGCTGCGCGTCTATTGAATAAAAATAAACGGGGCTTGCCAGAACCAGAACATCGGCGTCTATCATTTTTTGCAGAATTTCCGCCATGTCGTCTTTTATGGCGCATTCGCCATTGCTTTTTTGGCAATAATAGCAGGCCTTGCAGTAGGCTATCTTCTTTTTTGAAACGTTGATTTTCTCAACAGTATTGCCCGATTCCAGCGCGCCTTTCATAAATTCGTCGCACAGAATGTCTGAATTGCCGCCAATTCTCGGACTGCCTGATAATATCAATACTTTTTTACTCATACTTATCTCCTTTAATCCTTATTTATTAACTTTTCTTGTGCTTCTGAATACCTGTTCCCGACAAGTTCGATAGAGTTAAGTTTTTCTCTTATTTCTTGCAGTTCTTCAGTCGTGAATGAAATATTTTCTGCTCCTATATTTTCTTCAATTCTTGAAACTTTTTTTGTTCCGGGGATTGGCACAATAAACGGTTTTTGGTGTAACAGCCAAGCAAGTGCAATTTGAGCAGGTGTTACATTCTTATTTTTTGCAAGTTCGTTTACATATTCAATCAATTTAACATTATTTCCCCAATTATCGCCTGAAAATCTTGGTATTGTACTTCTGAAATCAGTATTTTCAAATTTAGTATCTTTATTAAATCTGCCTGTTAATGCTGCTTTCCCAAGAGGAGAGAACGGAACAAAACCGATTCCGAGTTCTTCCAATGTATCAATAACACCGTCTTTCTCGTGTTCTCTAAACCACATTGAATATTCACTTTGAACCGCCGTTAGTGGGCATATTGCATTTGCTTTTCTTATGGTTGTTGGGCTGGCTTCCGATAACCCCCAATGCAGAATTTTCCCTTGTTTAATAAGTTCTTTAATGGTTTCTGCAACAACTTCTATCGGCGTATCAGGGTCAACTCTGTGTTGATAATATAAATCAATGTGGTCTGTTTGAAGTCTTTTGAGTGAACCCTCAACGGCTTTAATTATATGTTCGGGTTTACTGTTAAGACAAGTTGTTCTTGCACCATCTTTATAATCATCTTTTTCTCCGATTACAAAACCGAATTTTGTTGCAATCTTAACTTCATCTCTCAATGGCTTAAGTGCTTCACCTAACAATTCTTCATTTTTATACGGCCCATAAACTTCTGCCGTATCAAAGAAAGTTACACCGAGTTCTACGGCTTTTCTAATTACACTAATGGATTCTTCTTTGGGTAAGAATGGTGGATAACCTTGCGAAAATCCCATACATCCTAAACCTATTGAAGATACTTCTAAATCTCTTAATTTTCTTGTTTCCATTATTATTACCTCTATTTCAATTTATTGTATTCTTCATCGCCGACAGGTTCTAACCATTCATTTGTTACTTCTGTTCCGTCAATTTCTATGGCTAAATGTGAGAACCAAGAATCAGGTGCAGCACCGTGCCAATGTTTAACATTTGCGGGAATATTTATTACATCACCCGGTTTCATCTCTATTGGTTCTTTTCCCCATTCCTGATAATATCCTCTGCCGCCAACGGCAATTAACATCTGACCGCCGCCTTTTTGGGCTTTATGAATATGCCAATTATTTCTGCATTTTGGCTCAAAAGTCACATTGTGGATTTTTATTTGTTTTTCCGAAATCGAAGCAATATAGCTTTGTCCGATAAAATATTTGGCATAAGCCGCATTCGGCGCGCCTATTGGGAACATAATTGTTTGGGCGTATTTTTCTTTTTCGCTCAACGCGGGCGCGTTTTCATTCCAAACCTCTTTTGCCAAATTAAATGTTGCCCAAGCCTTAGGCCAGCCCGCGTAAAAAGCGGTGTGCGTGATCGCCGCCGCAATCTCATCTTTGGAAACTCCGTTATTTTTGGCGTTTTGCAGGTGATGCTTCTGGAAGTATCCGTTATGCCCTGCGACATCAAAGCTACAACAGTTATAATGCACCTCGTTTTAATTGGGATATCTTTGTTATTCCAATTTTCCCCGAATAAAATGTCGTCGTTATAATGGGCGAAGTTGGGCGCGAACGAGCCCAAATTATCCCTGCCCGCCGTTTGCACGATTTTTGCCATATGTTTATTTTCTCCTTTATTTTCATTTTCCAACGCAAAACTGCAGTTTTGACTTAGAAACGACATTATAAAAATTGGAAGCAATATTCTTTTCATTATTCGGCCGCTATTTTAAATTTTCTTTATAAAAGCTCTCAATTTTATCAAACGGAATTTTTTTCAAATTGTCGTATAAATCAACGTGGTTTGCGTCTTTGACAATTAAAATTTCTTTGTTCGAGCCCTTTAATTTTTTGAAAGCATCTTCGCCAAAATATCTGCTGTGGGAGTTTTCGCCATGCACAATTAAAACCGCGCTTCTAATTTCGCCGGCGTATTGCAAAATGGGCATATTTATCAAAGACAACGCGGAGGTCGCATTCCAGTTGCCGTTTGAATTTATCGAGCGGGAATGAAAGCCTCTTTTGGTTTTATAGTATCCCCAATAGTCCTTTACAAATTGAGGCTCTTTGCCTGTCAATTTTTCCGGCAAGCCCGCTTGCTTTGCGAAAGCACCGCTTTTATAGTCGGCGGTTCTCTGCCTATTTAAAGCCTGCTTCATTTCATAGCGGGCGTTCTCGTCGATAGAATCATTGTAGCCCCTTGCCGACACCCTTGTCATGTCATACATTGTGCTTGCCACGGCGGCTTTAATTCTTGTATCCATGGCGGCGGCGTTTATCGCAAAACCGCCGAAGCCGCAAATTCCCAATATGCCGATTTTATCGGAATTAACATCGGGGTGGTTTGAAAGAAAATCGACAGCGGCGGAGAAATCCTCGGTGTTTATGTCGGAACTTGCGATGTTTCTTGGCGTGCCGCCGCTTTCGCCCGTATATGAGGGGTCGAATGCCAAAGCGGCGAAGCCCCTTTCCGCCAAGTTCTGCGCATACAGCCCGCTTGCCTGCTCTTTGACAGC
>JAGBOM010000014.1 GCA_017633865.1 Opitutales bacterium | reverse complement strand
CTTGGGCGCGTACTCGGCTTTGGTAAGGCAAATCGCCCTCGGCAAGGTCAAGATGTACACCCGCCAGGAAATGATGGAGCTTGTGGTTATAGACGGCCACGCAAAGGGCATAGTCTGCCGCAACTTGGTTAACGGCGAAATAAAGTCGTTCTCGGCGGACGCTGTATTGCTGTGCTCCGGCGGCTACGGCAACGTGTTCTACCTTTCCACAAACGCGCAAGGCTGCTCGGTTTCGGCGGCGTTCAACTGCTACAAAAAGGGCGCTGGATTTGCCAACCCCTGCTTTACGCAAATCCACCCGACCTGCATACCAGTCCACGGCGAGCAGCAAAGCAAGCTCACTCTCATGAGCGAATCGCTGCGCAACGACGGCAGAATCTGGGTTCCGAAGTCAAAGGAGGACTGCGGCAAAAACCCCAACGAAATTAAGGAGGAGGACCGCGACTACTACCTCGAAAGAAAATACCCGTCGTTCGGCAACCTCGCCCCGCGCGACATTTCGTCCCGCGCGGCCAAAGAGGCTTGCGACGACGGCAGGGGCGTAGGCAACGTCGTCGGCGGCGAACGCAGGGGCGTTTACCTCGACTTCGCCACCGCAATCAAGCGCGACGGCAAAAAGGCCATCGAAGACCGCTACGGCAACCTGTTCGAAATGTACGAGCGCATCACCGGCGAAAACGCCTACGAGCGCCCGATGCGCATCTACCCCGCCTCCCACTACACGATGGGCGGCCTTTGGGTGGACTACGAGCTGCAAAGCACAATCCCCGGTCTTTTCGTGCTGGGCGAGGCGAACTTCTCCGACCACGGCGCAAACCGCCTCGGCGCGTCCGCTTTGATGCAGGGCCTTTCGGACGGCTACTTTGTAATCCCCTACACTCTTCCGAACTACCTCGCCCGCACGGGCGCAGGCCGCCCCTCGACGGATTCGGAAGCCTTCAAGGCCGCCGAGCAGTCGGTAAAGGACAGGATTTCAAAATTCCTTTCAAAGAGCGGCAAGAACAGCCCCCGCCACTACCACCACATACTCGGAAACGTCATGTGGGAATACTGCGGCATGGGCAGAAACGAAGCCGGCCTCAAAAAGGCTCTCGAGCTCATTCCGCAAATCCGCGAAGATTTCTGGAACGGCGTGAAGGTAGTGGGCGACGCCGACTGCGCAAACCCCGAGCTTGAGCGCGCAATCCGCACCGCGGACTTTATGGAATTCGCCGAAGTCCTCTGCCTCGACGCCCTCGAGCGCCGCGAAAGCTGCGGGGCGCACTTCCGCGAGGAATACCAGTACACCGAAGGCGATCAAAAGGGCGAGGCCAAGCGCGACGACGCGAACTTCTCGCACGTCGCCGTTTGGGAATACACGGGCTTTGGCAACAAGCCTGTCCGCCACAAGGAGGAGCTCGCCCACGAGGAGGTAAAGCCCGTGGTCAGGTCGTACAAATAATAACAACTAAATTTTACGGATATGAAAATTAATTTGAAAGTTTGGAGGCAGAAAAACTCCGAAGACAAAGGGCACTTTGAAAACTACGTCGTCGACGACATCCACGAAGACACGTCGTTTTTGGAAATGTTCGACATTCTAAACGAGCGCCTCGTTGCCGAGGGCAAGCCGGCGATAGTGTTCGACCACGACTGCCG
>JAGBOM010000118.1 GCA_017633865.1 Opitutales bacterium | reverse complement strand
TATATATATGGTGGGGGGTAAATATTCAAATTTTGTAAAAATTTTAAATCAAAATTTTTATAAGGCAAGTATTTTTCTAAAAAAAAGAAATTGAAACGTTGAGAGTTCGTTAGTTTTGAGGCAGAGATTTTGGCTGAAGAACGAGCATTGAAGCCCCTTCAAGAATTTCATACATAAGCTGAACAGCCTTCATAAACCGCTGTATGCCCGTTTAGGCGCTTTGATTTAGGATGCAGTTCAAGGCGCAAAAAAATCCCGCAATATTGTGTGCACATAAAAGTACGCTATTGCGGGATTTTTGCGGCAACGCAAAAATGCGCCAAAAGCAATCGCCTAAAACTAAGAGAGGGCCACTGCGCTTTTCACAAGAGAGGCGAACGAGTCCGCCTTGAGAGCCGCGCCGCCGATAAGGCCGCCGTCAATGTCTTTCTGCTTCAAAAGCTCGTCTGCATTTTCGGGCTTCATCGAGCCGCCGTAAAGAATCTGAATCTTTTCCGCGGCGTCCGCGCCGAACATGCCCGCCAGAACTTTGCGGATTTCCGCGTGGACTTCCTGCGCCATCGCGGGGGTCGCGGTCTTGCCCGTGCCGATTGCCCAGACGGGCTCGTAGGCGACAACAACGTTGAGGGCTTCCGCCGCGCTTAGGCCGTCGAGGCCGCCTTTAGTCTGCGCGGAAACAACGTCGATAGTCTTGCCGGATTCGCGCTCCTCCAAAGTTTCGCCCACGCACAAAATGGGCTTGAGCGACGCGGCTACCGCGGCCTTGACCTTCTTGTTTATGAGGCAGTCGCACTCCTTGAAGTACTGGCGGCGTTCGCTGTGCCCCAAGATGACGTATTCGCAGCCGGCGCCATTGAGCATGTCGGCGGAGATTTCGCCGGTGAAGGCGCCGCTTTTTTCAAAGTACATATTCTGCGCGCCGAGCTTTACGTTTGTGCCTTTAATTTCGCGCCCCGCGGATTCGAGGGAGGTGAAAGTCGGGCAAATAGCTATGTCGACTTCAGAAACGCCGCCTACGGACTGCGCCACGGCTTTAGCCAAGACCGCCGCCTCGGCGGAGGTCTTATTCATTTTCCAGTTGCCTGCGATAAAATATCTGCGTGCCATTTTATTATTCCTTTTTGATGTTGTTAAATTATTTGGAGTTGAGAGAGACGACGCCGGGGAGCTCCTTGCCTTCGAGGAATTCGAGGCTCGCGCCGCCGCCTGTCGAGACGTGCGACATTTTGGAAGCCAAGCCGCTCTTGTTTACGGCCGCCACGGAGTCGCCGCCGCCGATAATCGAGATGCCGCCGTTAGCTTTGACCTGCGCGACTGCCTCGCAAACGCCGAACGTGCCCTTGCTGAACTTTTCCATTTCAAAGCAGCCCATGGGGCCGTTCCAGACGACGGTCTTGGCGTTCTTGATGGCGTCGGAATAGAGCTCGACGGTCTTGGGGCCGATGTCGAGGCCCATCCAGCCGTCGGGAATGTCGGAAACGATTTGCGTGTTGGCTTCGGGGTCGAACTTGTCGGCCGCGACGTTGTCGACGGGCAAAAGGAATTTTACGCCGAGGTCTTTGGCGTGCGCCATCATGTCTTTGGCGTACTGGATTTGGTCTTCCTCGCAGAGGGATTTGCCTATCTTGCGGCCGAGAGCCTTAAGGAATGTGTAGGCCATGCCGCCGCCTATGATGAGCGTGTCAACCTTGGTGAGGAGGTTTTTGACGACCGCGAGCTTGTCGGAAACCTTTGCGCCGCCCAAGATTGCGACGAAGGGGCGGACGGGGTTTTCAACCGCGCTGCCGAGGTATTCGATTTCCTTTTCCATCAAGAATCCCGCCACGGAGGTGTCGATTATCTTTGTGATGACTGCTGTTGAGGCGTGCGCGCGGTGGGCTGTGCCGAAGGCGTCGTTGCAGAAAACGTCGCCGTAGGAGGCGAGCTTCTTGGCGAGCTCTTTTTGCTGCTCTTTAAGCGCGGCCTTGCGAGCCTTAAAGTCTTCGTCGGACTCTCCGTCCTTTTGCTTGCACTTTGCCTGCTCCTCTTTGTGGTAGCGGGTATTTTCAAGCATAACGATGTCGCCGGGCTTCATGGCGGCAACTTCGGCGTCGGCATTTGCGCAGTCGGCCGCGAAGGCTACGGGCTTTGCCAAAAGCTTGGAAAGGTAGTCGGCCACGATTTTCATCGTGGTGTCGGGGGTGATGCCCTTTTCGTCGGGGCGGCCCATGTGGGACATTAGAACGAGGCTTCCGCCCTGTTCCAAGACGTACTTGATTGAGGGCAGCGCGCCCTTAATGCGAGTGTCGTCCTTAATGACGCCTTCTTTTACGGGGACGTTGAAGTCCACGCGCATAATTACCTTTTTGCCCTTTAAGTCTATATCGCGGAGAGTTTTTTTGTTCATTGATGTTTTATTATTAGACTTTGATTATTAAAAAAATATCCGCCAAATTTGGCATTGTTCGGCGGATTATGCAACAACTTTCTTAAAGTTTTATTTCGGCAGCTTTGCCGTTTTCGGCGGTTTTGCGGGCGGGAGGTTTTTTAATTTGCGCATTTTTTTGTGCGGGGCGATGCAAAAAAGAGCTGTACTTTTTGTGGCGGTCTTTTCTTTTTTTAGATTATGTATGGAATTATTTGCGCCGGCGGGTGGCGGTGGGCGCAAAAAAAAAGAGCGCACAAGCGTGCGCCCTTTTTTAAAATCGGTTAAAGCCCAATTACTTGGCGATAACGCGGGCCATTTCCAAAACCTTGTTGGAGTAGCCCCATTCGTTGTCGTACCAGGAGATGACCTTGACGAATGTCGGGTCAAGTTGGATGCCCGCCTTGGCGTCGAAGATGGAGGTCTTCGGGCAGTTGCGGAAGTCGGTGGAAACGACAGCGTCTTCAGTGTAGCCCAAGATGCCCTTGAGTTCGCCTTCGGAGGCCGCCTTCATAGCGGCGCAGATTTCTTCGTAAGTGCAGGCCTTTTCGAGCTCGACAGTGAGGTCGACAACCGAAACGTCGGAAGTGGGAACGCGCATCGACATGCCGGTAAGCTTGCCGTTAAGCTGCGGGAGAACCTTGCCGACAGCCTTCGCCGCGCCCGTGGAGGAGGGAATGATGTTTTCCAAAATGCCTCTGCCGCCGCGCCAGTCTTTCTTGGACGGGCCGTCAACGGTCTTTTGGGTGGCGGTTGCCGCGTGCACGGTTGTCATCAAGCCGCGCTTGATGCCGAACTTGTCGTTCAAAACTTTGGAGATGGGCGCCAAGCAGTTTGTGGTGCAGGAGGCGTTGGAGATGATTTTCTGGCCCGCGTAGGTCTTGTCGTTCACGCCGTAAACGAACATCGGGGTCGCGTCCTTGGAGGGGGCGGACATGATGACCTTCTTGGCGCCGGCTGCGAGGTGCTTGCCGGCGAGCTCTTCTGTGAGGAAGAAGCCTGTGGATTCCACAACGACGTCTGCGTCGACTTCGTTCCACTTGAGGTTTGCGGGGTCCATTTCCGCGGTGAGGCGGATTTTGTTGCCGTTTACAACCATGTAGTTGCCTTCAACCTTAACGTCGCCGTTGAATCTGCCGTGGACAGAGTCGTACTTGAGCATGTACGCCAAGTATTCCGGGTCGAGAAGGTCGTTGATGCCAACGATCTGTATGTCTTTGGAGAAGTTTTCCACCGCTGCGCGGAAAACCATGCGGCCGATTCTGCCGAAGCCGTTAATGCCTACTTTAATTGCCATAATAATTTCCTTATTTTATAGGATTGTTAAAAATTTAAGCTCTCGATAATGGAACGTTTTTTTTGGCTGTCAAGACACTTTTTGCGTCTTTTTTGCCTATCTTGAGTTCCCGCACATAAAAGCGGGGGGCGGCGCGCCGGTTTTTTATTTTAGAACGCGGGCGGGGACGCTCGTCTTTTTGATTTCCTTGGCAAGCTTTTTCTTTGCCTTATGAAGTTCCGAAAGGCGTTTGGACGCGTTTGCGAGGTTTGTAGCGGCCTTTTCCTGAAGGTCGTCGGAAACGTTCGTTCCCTTTGAAATCCTTTCGGAAACTTCCTCCATAATTTTTCTTGCGGAGTCCAGGCTCTTTTCGGCGCTTTTGATTTTTTTGTCGAGCTCGTCCAGCTCGGAGACTCTTTCGCCGGAGGCCAGCCTTTTTTGGTGTTCGACGTATTCCGTGGCGAAGAGGTTTGCGAGCCTCGAGGCCATGGAGGGGTCGGGGTGCGTAAAATAAATTCTGCCCACAAGGCCGCGGTCAGTCTTTACGACTTCGGCGCGGCAGTTTCTTTGGACGATGTCGTTTACGGACGCGCTCCCGAAGGGCGCGGCGAAGCGGTCAATCTCGTATTTTGTGATTTTGTTAGCGACGGCGTCGGCAAGCTCGCGGCTTGAAATGTCGTTTACAAAATTTGACCTAAGAGTTTCCGAATTTTTAAGAAACTCGATTTCCGCGCCCGCCTCGCCGGCCTTTGCGCCGCTTTGCCCGAAGGCGGGAAGGGCGCACAGGGCTAAAAGCGCGAGGGCTGAAGTTGCCAAAAAATTTTTCATCGTAAAAACTTTTTTAAATTACAGTTCCGCGGGGGTGAGCCACCTGAAAGACACAATCTTGAACTTTCTGCCGAATTCGCTTTTGGGCGAGACGGCGTCGTCGGTCGGGTCTACGGGGTTTGCTACTCTTTGCACCACAGCCTCGCAATAGGCTTTGGAGGTGTCGCCGGTGATTGTGTTTTTATATTCGCCGTAGGAGCGCACCGTGAAAGTGTCGCCCCTCGGGGTGATTACGGGGCCTATCGCCTGCAAAATCTGGCTTTGCAGCGGCATATAGCCCGGCCAGCCGAGGAAGCGCTTGAAGCGGTTGCCCTGCTTCGACGCCCCCAGGTGCTCTGCGAACTCGGTTGTTTTTTGGCCGTCTTTATAGATTTTGTAGCCGCTCATGGCTCCGGTGTTTGTCGAGATTTTTTCGGTGGCGACTTCGCCGTCCGTCTGGAAGGTCGAGATTTCTGTGCCTGTGTCGTTTTCAAACTCCTTCGACACTCTGTCTATCGCCGCGGCTATCGTGCCCATTAGCGACTGGTACGTCAAATCGTCGTCGCTGGAAGCGTCGGAGTAGGAGATAAGGCGGCGGTTCACGAAGTCCGCAAGGCTGAAGAACGGGGCGCGGCGCTTAACTTCGGCCACGATTTCGCGCGCGAGGCGGTCGATGTCGGCGGCGCTGAAGCTTCTGCCCGCCTGGACGTCGCGATAGCCGAAGCAGTAGCCGTCCTCCGTCTTTTGCGGGGCGACGAGCGGATTGATGTTGCCGGGGTTTGGCATGTAGAATTTTTCGGGGTCGTCGGCGTTGATTTGCTTGGGGTATTCGTCTTCGAGAATGGTCTGCTTTTTGGTGCCCAAGAGCGCGCCCAAGAGAGCCCTCCAAGCCTCGTAGGAGGTGGAGTTCACGTTGAAGGCGCCGTCTATGCCGACGTATTTTGCGGACTTTTCAAAGGCGTCGTCGCCGACAAGCTCGCGCTTTTCGTCGGGGGCTACGGTTATGAAGTTGCGCGTGTTTTGCAGGCGCATGCCCGCGCGGATGTCGCCAAGCCCCTCTTTGGGCACGGTCGAGAGGTAGAACCTGTCCCACATGGAGTAGTTGAGCATGTAGGAGATGTCGATTAGCTCGTTGTCGTACAGGACTTTGGTGTCTTCGTCCACGATTTTATCGCGCGAGACGAACACGCTCGGGAAGCTTTCCCCGAAGGGGTAGGTGGGCTGCCAGGGCATCATCGAGAGGTTCGCGTGGCTGAATATGCCGAGGCTTAGAACCTGCTTTTCGCTGCGGGGGTAGTCGAACACCGGGGAGATTACGCTCCAGTGCGCGAGCTGGTTGTCCTTCTTGCCGGTGGGGCCGGTCATATCCATCAAAACTGGCGAGTAGAGCGTGTCGGAATCGGCGTGGGACTTGTAGGTGTTCTGCCACTTCCAGTCGTTGTCGCCCTGGCTTGAGGCCTCCCAGCGGCTGCCGAGGTCTGACGGGTAGATGTTCGGCCATAGGCCGCTGGCGGTTTGCGACTTGAAGAATATCTCGCCCTGGTTGTTGTTCGAGGGCGGAACGCCGCCGACGGTTCTGTATGAAGTGTTGTAGCCGTGGCTCTTGTTGACCCTCAAAGCTTCTCCGCTGTTGCGCATAAAGTTTGAGGTTTGGATAATTTGCGGCGTTTTTTGGTTGTCGCCGTTATTATAGTGGTTGCTCGAAAAATATTTTTTTGTCGGAAGCAGCGTAGAGAGCTCCCAGCCCGGCGAGTATGCGTGCTTGCCCGTGCTTGTAAGGGCGTGAATCTGCGCCTTGGGCTTTGCGGTCGTTTCGCCGTTGGTCTGGTCGCTTCTTAGGTTGCAGTAGTAGGCGACAGATTTCCCCGCCGTGGCCGAGCCGCTTGCCAGGGTTTGGTTCTTGTAGAAAACGCCGCGCTTGTTGTTGCCGTAGTACGGGTAGGAGTTGTAGAGGTCGAGCCCCTGGTCCAAATCCTGCCTGCGGGGAATTTCCGGATAGACGTACGAGGCGGTGGGCGAGGGCTTGTTGTTCTTGATGTAGCCGTAGTACTTTCTTTCGTTTATGGGCGTGCCGCTTTCGGACTGCCAGTCGTAGTTGAAGTCGTAGCTGCCCCAGCCGAGCCCGTAGTAGTCGTTCAGGTATTTAAAGCCCGCGTTTAGGACGTCCGTTTTGCTCATCGCCATGGTTTGGGGGTCCCAAGCGTAGTTTGTGGCGAATTTATTGTAGGCGGCGTGGTAGGCGGACTGGTGGCCGCTGTCGGCGTAGTAGGCGTCGTTCATGGGCTTTGCGCCGTAAAGGTCGCCGCCGCTTTCCATGTGCCCGAAGTCCTGCGAGGTAAGGTATTCGCCCGTGCCGGCCCTGTAAAGCTCGTAGCCTTCGGAGGAGGCCGTGGGCTCGTTGTTGCGGTATGTGTTGTAGGCGTGCTGGGGCTTTTTATAGACTATCCACGCGGCGCACACGCGGGCGTTTGCAAGCGAGGACGTCTGCATTTGCGAGTGCGTAAAGCCCGTGCTGTTTACGCCCGAGCCCGCGGGCTTGAGCTTTGTGTTCAGGTTGATTCTGAAAAATCCGTTTTCAATTTTCGCGTGGCTGTTGCCGCTTGTCTTGTTTATGTTGCCGCGGGTAAGCTGCGGGTAGGCGGAGGTTGACGTCGAGCCCAGCGTGCCGTGGCCGCCGCGCTCGACATAGTCTACAACGCCGTTTTGCTCGTTTAGGTTGAGCTCGATATTTTCGCCCGGGTAGATTGTAAATTCGGGAATCGCAAGGCACACTGCCGGCGTGCCGCTTGTGCCCTTGTTTTCGCTGTGGGGGCTTGACCCTCTTTTAAGGGTGCGCTCCGACTTTATAATATCGGACATGTCGATAGTGAGGCAGCCTTCCGCCTTCGCCCCGTTTACAAAAAGCGGGATTCTCGGCTGGTACTTGAAGTGGACGTCGGTTTTGGAGTTGTAGTCGGCGGCGGAAATTTCCTGGCACTGCTTGTTTATATAGACGTCGCGCAAGTCTTCGTCGATAGCCATGGCGGGGCAGTAGTAGTTGGAGTAGACGCTTTCGCTTTTGCTTGCCCAGTCTTGCGACTCGTTCGAGCAGGGGTCTTTGGACTGGTCCATCTTCACGCCCGTCTGCAAAACGTAGGGGAAGTTCACCTTCAAGATGTAGCCCGACTTTATCGCGACGTTGTGCGGGTTCCAAATCTTTACCTTCGGGTAGCAGTACAGGTACAAATCGACCTCGTCGGTGCCGGTTTTTTCGTACGCGAGCTGGAATGTCCACATCACGCACGAGATTATCGGGAATATGCCGTGCTGCGCCTTGCCGGTTGTGGAAACCTGGCCTTGGGGCTCCACGTAGGTCTCGAAGCTGTTTTTGCCCTTGTCCCTGTCGGAAACTATTGTGGCGTAGCCCTTCAATAGCCCCATTCTGGGCATGAAGTTCGTATAGTTTTTAACGCCGAGCTTGGGGCCCGTGTAGTTTTTGTCGCTGGGCCCGCCGCGGATGATTGTGTCGGTATCCTTGACGCCCGAGGCGTTGCTGAATATGTAGGCTGACAAGTCTTCCTTCAGCTTGCCCTGCGTGACGTCGACGGGTATGCCCACCGATACCGTTGTGTAGTCGGCCTTGTTTTCCTTGCTCCAGTCTTCGAGCGTGGGGTCGAGAATCGCGAACTCGTCAAGGCTCGACATTTTCGCGATGGTCTGCGCCTTGTCCTCGCTAAACGAGGGCAGGAAGGGGTTGAGCTGCATATTGGAGAGCTCCTCCAAAAAGCCTATGTTTGAGAACTGCGGTATGAACCTGTCGGACGGGGCTTCAAAGCTTGCGGCGTCGCCGGTTGAGATGTTGTCCAGATATTTTTCCGGGCGCATCAGGTTGATTTTAGCCTTTTGGCTTTCGTCGCTGACCCACCAGGCGTAAGCCCCGCCCTCGGCCATCTTGATTTTGCCCGCGAGAACTTCGACCTCCTCGCTTTTGTGGTCTTTGGTGATATTGCCGCCGAACTCGTCGGGGTATTCGTCCAAAGCCTTGTAGGTTGCGAGCTTCACGACTTCGTCGCTCAAGTCTTGAATGGACTGAACCTGCGGGTTTTGCAGGCGTCTTTCGCTCGAGATGAGCCATTCGACGTCGTTTGCGTCGGCGTTTCTGCCGTAGCGGAGGTTTTTGGATATTTCGAGGTTGGCGTCCTGCCATTCCTTGATGTCTTCGCCCTGCGCGTCTTTTCTGACATTGAAGGCTCCGACGACGTAGGGGGTTTGCACGCCGTCTATTCTGACGGTGTCGGGGTCGGTGTCGAGAATCGTGGCGTTGGCGGACACGGCGTTGTC
>JAGBOM010000117.1 GCA_017633865.1 Opitutales bacterium | reverse complement strand
GTAGGCGTTGGGGGCGTTTTCGGGGAAGGTTTTTGGGCTTGTGTATTCAAAGAGGTAGTCCGCCTCGCCCGCCTTGATTGCCGAAGATAAAACCTTTGCCCCCCCCTCCAAAAGAAGCCCGCTGAGGCGCATTTTGTATAGCTCGCTTTTTAGCCCGCGCCAGAACTGTTTTTCGTCAGTCCGTTCCGTCGGAATTTGCAGGATTTTTACGCCTTTTTTTTCTAAAAATTCGATTCTTTTATAGTCGGCGGCGTCGTCGCAAACAATGAAAGTTTTGCCGCGAAATTCGTCCGCAAAAACCTTGAAGCGGGGCAAGTCTAAAGCCGCGCAGCTTAGGGATCTGTCCAAAATCAGGCGCGCGGGGCAGCCGTGCACAACTCCGTTTGCGCGGCGGGTGAGCGAGGGGTTGTCAACTAAAAGCGTGTTTAGGCCGACCGCGATTGCGGGGAAAAGCTCGCGGTATTTATGGGCGTTAATTCTTGCGGCGTCTTCCGTAATTCGGCTTTGCATTCCGCGGGCTTCTGCTATCTTGCCGTTTGAGCTTTGGGCAATCTTTATTGCGAGCATTGCCGATTTTGACGCGATTGAGCGGTTAAAGATTATGTTTAAATCCTCGCACTCCTTTTTTAGAACCCCCGCGACGCACTCGACATTTGCGGCCTTGAAAATTTCCAAAGCCCGCCCCGAGTGGAGGGGGTTCGGGTCGAGCGCGCCTATAACAACGCGGGCGAATTTGCGCTTCAAAATAGCCTCGGCGCAGGCTCCCGTTCTGCCGCGGGTGGAGCAGGGTTCGAGCGTCACGAAAATCTCAGCGCCCTCCGCGCTTTCTTTAAGCGAATTTATGGCGTTTATTTCGGCGTGGGCTTCTCCGTCCTTTTCGTGCCAGCCCTCGGCGATTATTTTGCCGTTTTTTACGATGACCGCGCCCACCATGGGGTTTGGGTGGGTTTGCCCCCAAGCCTTTTTGGCGTTTTCGAGGGCGCGCGCCATAAAAAATTCGTCGCGGTCGGGCATATTTAGGGGCGGACGTAGGGGTTCGAGGCTTTTTCTTCGCCCACGCTTGTAAATCCCCCGTGGCCGGGCAGGATTTTTACGGAGTCGGGCAGCGTGTAGATTTTTTCCCTCACGGATTTTTCAAGCGCGGAAAAATCGCCGCCGGGAAAATCGGTGCGCCCGACGCTGCCCGCAAAAAGAAGGTCGCCCACGAAGGCGAGCTTTTCGCTTTCGACGACAAAGGCGAGGCTCCCGGGGCAGTGGCCGGGGACGGCGCGGGCTTCGATAGCCAGGTCGCCAAATTTCAGGGTTTGGCCGTCGCGCAAAAAGACGTCTATTTTGGCGGGGCTAAGGCCGTCGAGGCCGAACATGTAGCCTTTTTGGGAGCTCGGGGTTTCCATAAGGGCTTGGCCGTCTTTGTGGGCGCAGATTTTCGCGCCCGCGCTTTGGAATTTTGCGGCGTCCCAGATATGGTCCCAGTGGGCGTGGGTTAGGAGAACATGGCCGATTTTATCGCCCGAGCGCGCGAGCGTTTTTTGGGCTTGCTCAAACGAGCCTTCGGGCGCGTCTATCAAAACGGCGTCCGCGCCTTCGGGAATTATTAAAAACGAATTTACTCCTATCGGGCCGAGTTCAAAATTGTAAATTTGCATAAGTAAAAAATGCGCGAAACTTTTTATTTTGGCGAGAATTTTTTATCCGCCTATCTTTTAAATGCGCTTATGATTTTTGCGCGCGCGAGAGCCTGTCGTTTACGGCTTCGCCGATGCCGGAATTTTCGAGCCGCTGGCAGAAGATTCTTTCGTAGCGCTTGTCGAGCGAGCGCAAGAGCGAAAACAGGTTGCGGGCGGCCTCGGCCTTGTCCGCCGATTCGCTAAGCCAGTATTCGTCGCGCTTGGGGGCTGCGGGCTTTGAAAAGTAGATTATGGCCGAGCCTTCGGGCGCGTCTTTAATTTCGGAAGGCTCGTTAAAAAGCGCGAGCTTCGCCT
>JAGBOM010000116.1 GCA_017633865.1 Opitutales bacterium | reverse complement strand
TAAAAATTCCCCCGTTTTAACGTCGACAACCGCGCCCTTGATTCCGGAGCCGCCTATGTCTATGCCGAGAACTTCGCGGGGTTTTGATTCGGATTTTTTTTTCATAATAGGCCAAGTTTAAGCGTTGCCTGCGAAGTATTTTTCCGCCCGGCCCAAAGCCGTCAGCGGGAAATAGTGCCTGTACCAGTTATAGTTCAGCATAAATCCGCGCGCGAGCTCCTTGCCCTGCGGCAGGGCCCCGCCGTTTCTAAGGTCGATTTTCGCGCCCAGCGCGTAGCCGGGGAAGCCCGTTCCGGTGTAGTAGGGCTCGTCCCAAGTATGGTCGGAATTTTGGGTTTTTACGAGGAAGCGGCAGCCTTTTTTGATGTTTTCGTCGAAGGCTGGATCGGCCGCGGAAATCATCGCGATTACGGCCCATGCCGTTTGCGATGCGGTTGAGGGTATGCCCGTTCCGGAGAATTTCGGCTCCATGTACGATGCCACGCTTTCGCCCCAGCCGCCGTCCGCGTTTTGTTTTGAGGCGAGGTAGGAGAGGGCTTTTTTTACCGCGGGGGAGTCTTTCGCCCCGCCCGCGGCCGCAAGCGCCGTAAGCACGCTCCACGTTCCGTAGATGTAGTTTACGCCCCATCTGCCGAACCACGAGCCGTCGCTTTCCTGCTCGGAATATATGAATTTGAGGGCGCGGGCGACTGCGGGGTGCTTTTCGGAGAATCCGCACATCGAAAGAGCCTCGACAACGTGCGCCGTGACGTCCGCGCTCGGGGGGTCGAGAACCTCGCCGAAGTCGCAGAACGGGATTTTTGTGACGATTTTTTTGGTGTTGTCGCGGTCGAACGCCGCCCAGCCGCCGTTTTTGGACTGCATCGCCAAAATCCAGTTTACCGCCCGCCTCAGAGCAGCCTCAACCTTGCGGGCGCGCTCGTTTTCGCGCGGGAGGATTTTCTGGATTTTCTTGAGGGCGATAATGGCGATTGCCGCGTCGTCGATGTCGGGGTAGAAGTTGTTGGCGCGCTGGAACGCCCAGCCGGAGGGCTCGACCTTTTTGCCGACCTTCACGGCCCAGTCGCCGTAGAAGCGGTTTTCCTTTGAGAGGACGAAGTCGAGGGCTTTTAGAAGCTCGGGGCTGCTTTCCAAAGTTTCGCCGCAGTCCATGAGGGCTATCATCGTTAAAAAAGTGTCCCAAATCGGGCTTTCGCTCGCCTGCAGCATAAGGCCCTCGCCGCGCTTCACCTTCCAGTGCAGGTTGAAGGCGTCGATAGCCTTCGACATATTTATTTGGTCGAGCGCGAACCCTTCCACGTGCATTACGATAATCGCGTAAATCCACGGCGGCTGTATTCCGCCCCATGCGCCGTCTTCGTCCTGATGCTCGGTAATCCATTGCAAAACGAGCTTTATGGCCTGCTCGCGAAGCGGCTTAAAGGGCACGCGGTTGTAGCTGTGGAGCATGTTGTCGACCTTCATGAAGAAGTTCGACGCGCTGAAAAAGCCTTTGGAGCTGTCGGGCATTCTAAAATCGACCTTGTCGCGCCCCTCGGGGAAGAGCTCGTCGGGCTTGAGGCGCTCGGGGAGCTCCTTGATTGGGCGGCGGGCGGTGAGAATCGAGATGGGCATCATAGTGGCGCGAGCCCAGGCCGCGAAATCGTAAATGTTAAACGGGCACCACTTTGGCAGGAAGAATATTTCGGGCGGCAAGACGGGCGTGCACGCCCACGGCCACTCGCCGAAAAGCGCCAGCCAATACTTTGTAAAAACCCTTATGCGCTCCGTCCACCTGTTTTTCAGCAGCCATTCGCGGGCGCTTGCCATGATTTTTTCGTCGGGCTCAAAGCCGTAGACGCGCAGGGCGAAATAGCATTCGAGAGTCGTGTTGATGTCGCCCTGCTCGGATTCGTAGTAGACGTCCCAAGAGCCGTCCTCGCGCTGGCGGTCGAGTATGTATTGGATGACCTCCGGAATTTTCGGGTCGTCAAAGCCTATAAAATACATGGCCAAAAGCCACTGCGCCTCCATGCAGCAGTTTGTTTCGAGCGGGCCGACCCACATGCCGTCCGCGCCCTGCCTTGTTTTAAGCCATTCGGCGGCGCTGTTTATGGCGGCGCGCAGGGGCGCGGCGCCGAGGCCGTCGGGGGAAGAAAAAATGTCGTCTGCGCTGTTTGCAAAATGTTCGTTTTCCGTTTTTTCCATATTAAAAATCCTACAATTCCATTATTCGGCAATCGGCGGGATTGTCAAGGCGCAAAGCGCTTCCCGATTCTGGCAAGCCGCGGCGCCAGCGTCTTCGCCCCGCCGCGTTTTTCAGTTTCGCCTAAACGATGATTTGCACGCCGCCGCCGCTTGTGAGGTGCTTTTTTGCGCTTCTAAGCGCGAGAGCCGCCGAAAGCGTGGTG
>JAGBOM010000115.1 GCA_017633865.1 Opitutales bacterium | reverse complement strand
ATTTCGCGCTCGTTTTTATGCGTTTTTACAATGTACTGGACGTAGGCGTCGGAAGCCTTTGCGGCTCTTAGAAGCTTTATGTAGACGTCGCGTATTGCCGCGGAATTGGAGGGGTCTGACTTGTCCAAACGCTGCAGTGTAGCGAAGGCGTTTTCGTTGGTCCACTTGGCGAATTCGCGCAGGGCTTCGTCCTTAAAGCCGGCGGAGTATGCCGAGCCGAGGAATTCGGCGGCGGCCTTGCCGCCGTTGGGAGCCGCGAAGCGCAGGAAGAACGACTTTGTTTTGGCGTCTTTTGCGGCGTCGAACTGCGCCTTTGCGGCCGCGAACATCTTGTTGTCGCACTTCATTCTTGAAATGTTTACCAGAAGCCTTTGCGCGGTTGAAACAACCTGCGGATCGGTCAAATTCGGGTAGAGACCGCATATCGAAACGAATACGGCGTCGCACTTTGAAATAGCGGTATTGAGCGCCTTCAAAGCCGCGATTTTCGCGTTAGTGTCGCCGTCTTTTACGTCTTTAATCAATACGTCAACGCACGAGGAGGCGTCGAGCTTGTCCAATGCGGCGGAGATGAACGCCTGCTCGGGAGCGGAGGCGCTTTTTGAAAGTTCGGAAAGCTTCAGGACTTTTTTGTCGCCCTTTACCGCGCTAATGTAGGAAGCCATTTCGCGGTACTGGTTGTCCTTAAAAAGCGGCGCGAACGAAACGAGCTTTTTGAAGTCTTTATCCGCGCCCATTTTGGCTGCGGCTATCAATATGGCTTCGGCAAGCTCGGGGGTTTTTGGAGTCAGCGCCAAAATCTTGTCGTAGCCCTCGCCCCTTGCGGAAAGAGCGTTCACCATCAAGACCTGGTGGGCTTCGTCAAGCTTTGCCAAATCCAAATAGGCGGGGATTGCGAGCTTCGGGTTCTTTTTTACGACCTCGATTGCGATTGTCGCCTGCTCGCCGTCTTTCGGGGCGGGGGCGACTCCCGACCTTACGAGAGTCGCGTAGGCTTCGAGCTTAGCGCCCGCGGGGGAATTGGCGTCGGCCAAAACCTTGTTCGCGAAAGCGTCGGCCTTCGGCGCTTTGGGGGCGGAAAGAAGCGCGAAGGCTGAGTCCGCCACTATCTGCTTTTGCTTCGGGCTTTTCGCTTTCGAGTACAGGCCTTCGAGGGCTTTAAGAGCCTTCGCCCCGCCTATTCTTGAAAGAGCGATGGAGGCCGCCATAAATCTTTTGTCGTTCTTTACTGAAAACGATGCGATTTTTGCGATTTCCTGCAAGGCCTCGCGGCGGACGCCGAGCGCGGTTATGGCCGCGCAGGCGACGCCGTCGCTCTTGTTTGCGGCAAGCTTCAAAAGGGCGTCTTTTGCCTTGGGGTCGGAGCTTCTGCCGTAGGAGGCGATTGCGCGCTCAATCCACGGGAGGTTGTCGGCCTTTGCGGAGTCTTTAATTATCAAGTCTGCAAGCTGCATTGCGCTTGTCTGTATTCCGCAAATTTCCAAAGTCTGCGCGAGCAGAAGCTTGTAGCGCAGGTTTGCGGGGTTGGAGGCGAGCTCCTCGACCGCCTTCTTTTCAAGCGCCGCGGCGCTTTTGGGGTCGGAAGTGGCGGTAAAATAGAGCGGGTAGATGTAGGCCTCAAGCTTGCCCGCGCCCTGCCCCCAGTCGTAGTCGCGCATAGTCTCCATTCTCGAGGAAAGCTGCTCCGCCGTAAGGCGCTCGGTATTTTGGTGCGCCGCGAAAAGCGGAAGCGCCGCGAACACGCACAATGGCAATATAAATTTTTTCATACAAAAAATTCTCCTAAATTTAAATTAGTATATGGCCCATTCCCCGCGGTTTACTCTCGACAGGAATTTGTCGGCTTCGGGGTCGTTTACGAATTTCTCCTTGCGCCAGTCCCATTCAAGGCTGCGGCCCAAATTGTGGGCGATGTTGCCCAAGATGCATATCGTGCAGCTCGAGTGCCCGACTTCCACTGGGGCGTTCAGGGGAGCTCCCTTAAGGCAGGCGTCGAGGAAGTTTACCTTGTGGTTTTCGGCGGTGATGAAGGCGGTGTCGCCGTCGCGCAGGCGGGCGTTTGCAATCATCGGATTGTCCGACCAGAAATAGCCTCTCGCCGCGGAAATCAAGCCGCCCTCGCACACGAAGGTAAGGCCGCCGTTGCACTGAATCGGAATTTTCGGGTGGTCGCCCTTGTACATTGGGATTCCGTTTTCCATGACGTACTTGTACTGCCTCCAGAACTTCGCGCCGGGGATTTTGCCCTCCTCGTCGCTAACTTCTATGTACTTGGGCCCCTTGCCGTCCATGCCCAAGCCCCACATGGCGATGTCGAACTGGTGGGCGCCCCAGTCCGCCTGCGAGCCGTTGCCGTAGTCGAGGTGGTGGCGCCAGGCGTTCCAGCCTTCGGAATACGGATGAGAGGGATCGAATTTCGGCAAAAGCTCGCTCGAATAGGGGTTCAGCACGGACGGGCCGCACCAAAAATCCCAGTCGATTGTGTCGGGGCACTGCTCGACCTTCCAGTTTCTGGGAACAGCGTTGCCGGGGGAAACGCCCACCCAAACTTCCTTGACTTCGCCGAGGTATTTGTTGCGGACAAGCTCGACGGCTCTGCGGAATGTTTCCGCGCCGCGCTGCTGCGAACCGACCTGGAACACCACACCCGTGCGCTTTACGGCGTTTACGACCTTCCTGCCCTCTTCTACCGTAAAAGTGAGGGGCTTT
>JAGBOM010000114.1 GCA_017633865.1 Opitutales bacterium | reverse complement strand
TCCCGCAACGTCGATATTCAACGTTATGTGCTTCGACTGCGAGCGCGGGCAAAACCCTGACGGCACAATAAACTGCGTCAGCGTATTTAGAGACTCCCTCGTGCCCGCAAACTCGTCGAACAAATCCGCGTTTGAGGCGTGGATGGAGCCGATAAATAAAAGCGAGCTCCAAGTTGGCATCCTAAACGGGCAAGACAATTATAAGCTGCGCTACCCCTACGTCCCGTTTAACGAGGGCTTCGAATACCAGGCCACAACAAAGGACGGCTGGCGCAACAACGTCTGGCAGCGGCACGCGGTCGTGTTCTGGTACATGGCATACCAGGCCGCGATAGAGCAGGGCGCGGACGTCATATTCTTCCTTACAACCCACTGGCCCCGCCCCGACGAGTATTGGAAGCCCATGGACGACAAAACCCGCGAAAAATACATCGCCGACACTAAAAAGAACTCTGAAGAATTCGAGCGCAAGGGCGGCAAGCTTGTTTCCGAGGAAGTTAAAAACTCCTACTACGCGAAGGCGCGCGAGGCCGCAAAAATCCTAATCGCCGCCGAAAACGTAGAACGCGCCAAAAAGGGAATCCCGCCAATGGTTATCCGCGACCCATGGGGCTACGCCGCGAAAAACCGAATTCCGGAGGCAATAGAGGCTATGAAGCGCAAAACGTGGAAGGACTTTTCGCCGCTTTTCAAATTTAAAACATATTCGCAGTCCGAACTTTTCGCGTTCTACGAGCCGATATATAAAAAGATGTACGACGAAAGGCACCTGAAGCGCCCGCAGTTTAACATGATTATAATGCTTCCCAAAACCGACGACGGCTCATGGAACAAAGCCTACGGCAACAACGCCAGAAAATGGGCGAGGGCAAACCGCGGCGGCGCCGTAAAAATCCTAAGAGGCGCAAAGCCGATTAGCGAATACGATAGGTCCATCAAAAAGGTAAAGGCTCCCGCCAACACCGACGCTTCCGCGGCCAATAAAACTAAAAAAGCGGAAGCGGACGACGAAGATTAATTCGCTCGAAAAAATCCTCGCGAATAGGCTTTTTATTAAAAATTTCATTTGGGGCGCGGTTTCCGCGCCCCTTTTTTCGCCCGCATACTCCCGCAAAAAATTTTTCAAACCCTCCGCGAAATAGCATAAAAAGCCGGCTCCCGCGCTAAAAAAAGAACGCCGAAAATCGAAAAAAATTTTTCGCTTTCCGGCGTTTTTCGCCCGCAAAATTTTCGCTAAAATAAAGAAAACTTAAAGATTTTCAAAAATGAAGCCCATAAGCTCGATTGCGGATTTCGGGCGGTTTAAAATGTATAGATGAATGCCGTCAACCCCGCGCGAAATAAGCTCGGAAATCTGGCCTTTTGCCCAGTCGAGCCCGACCCGCGCCTGAGCCTCCTCCGAGCCCGCCGCTTCAAGCCGCCTCTCAAGCTCCTCCGGCAGCGCCGAGCCGCACATCGAGCAGAAATTCCGCGCCTGCTTGAGCGTTAAAGCAGGCATTACGCCCGCGTGGATTGACGCGCCTATGCCCGCGCTTTTGCACTCTTTTTGAAAATCGAAAAACGCGGAGTTGTTGAAGAAAAGCTGCGTTAAAACGCTGCCCGCGCCAAGATCGGTTTTGAGCTTTAAATATTCGATGTCGCTTTTAAACGACGCCGCCTCGGGGTGCTTTTCTGGATAGCCCGCGCAGGAAATTTCCATGTCGGGGTAAAGCTCCTTTATGAGGCTTATAAGCTCGCTTGCGTGCTTGAGGGCGTCGGGGCTTGGCGCGAAGTCGGGGGCGTTTTTGGGGGCGTCGCCGCGCAGGGCCATAATCCGCCTAAATCCGGAGTCCGCAAGCCTCTTTAAAATGCCTAACAATTCCGCCTTCGAGTGCCCAACGCACGTTAAATGCGGCACAACCTCGAAGCCGAAAATCTCCCTTAAAAGCTCCCCGTATTCGACAGTCCTCTCCCTCGATGATCCGCCCGCGCCGTACGTAATCGAAACAAAATCGAGCGGAAAATTCTTTAGGACGTTCGCGGTTCTTAAAATCTGCCTCGCGCCCTCCTCGGTTTTGGGCGGGAAAAATTCGGCGGAAATGGATATGTGTTTTTTGCTCATTTTTGAGGTGGAAATTTTTTGCCTTTTAATGGTGTAGATTTGCGCGCCTTTGTCAATTTTTCAAACTCGGCGGCGAAGATTTTGGGTTGTTTTTCCCGCGGCACGCGACCGAGTAGCAAATTCAGTATGCCTACATGTCGGAGACGGACTTTCTCGACGACGATGTGGACGGCGTTGCAAACCAAGCCGAGGCGGATTATTTAGCGTCCCAGGGGAGTTTTAGGTTTTGCAGGGGCGAGCGGCCCGACAAATCGGCGGGGTCGAACATAACGCGCGGATTTAAAATTCCCTTCGGGTCGAAAAGCTTTTTTATCGAGCGCATAAAGGCGGCTTCGCTTTCCCCGTTTTGGACGGGCAAATATTTCGCCTTTAAAATTCCGAGCCCGTGTTCTCCCGAAACCGCGCCGCCGAGCTCTACGGCTTTTAATATAGCCTCATGCATCGCTTCTTGCGCGGCGGCTTTTTGCGCGGCGTCGGAGCCGTCGTACATAAAATGAATGTGGTAGTTGCCGTCCGCGGCGTGCCCGAAAGAGGCGGTTTTTAGGCCGTATTTTTCGCCCAGAGCCTTGAAGAACCAGAAAAATTCAGGGGTTTTTAAAATCGGCAAAACGATGTCCTGGTTTATCTTCGTGTTGTTCAATAAAAACATCGCCGGCGAGCAGGCGCGGCGCATAGCCCAAAGTTTTTCCGCGCCTTCCGGGCTTTCCGCAAAATCAAAGCTTTCGGAGAGCCCCGAAAAAATTTCGCCGAGCAGTTTTGAGGACTGTTCGACCTCCGAAGCCGAGCCGTCAAGCTCAAGCAAAAGCATTGCCGATTTCTTTGCGGGGGCGTTCGAAAACTTTGCGGCGCACTCGACGGAGTCGGCGTCCATAAACTCCATTACGGAGGGCATAAGGTTTGCCGAAAGGATTTTTGCCGCGCAATTAAACGCCGCGCAGTCGTCCGCAAAATAGGCGAGGGCGGTTCTGCGGCATTCCGGCTTTTTTACAAGCTTTAGCCACGCCTCGGCGATTACTCCGAGCGTCCCCTCGCTGCCTATAAAAAGGTCTTTTAAGTTCAGCCCCGACGCGAATTTTTTTAGCGGGCGCGACAGGTTGAGCTCGCGGCCTTCGGCGGTGTAGACTTTCAGCGCCATAACGTAGTCGCGCGTGGCGCCGTACTTTGCGGCTCTAAGCCCGCCGGCGTTGCAGGCGATGTTGCCGCCTATCGTGGAGTAATTTTTTGACGAAGGGTCGGGCGGATACGCGAGCCCCGCCTCGTTTGCGAGGGCGTCGATTCGCGAATTTATCGCCCCCGCGCCGACATGCGCCGTCCACGAAACTTTGTCTATCTCGATAAAATTTAGCGCGCTTAAATCCAAGACCGCGCCGCCTTCAAAGGGCAGGGCGCCCGCGCAGCAGCCGCTGCCGCCGCCCCGCACGCTGATTGGGATTTCAAGCCCGCTAACCGCTTTCAGCGCCGCGCCTATCTCTTCGCTTTTTTTGATTTTTATTACGGCGAGGGGCTTAAAGCTGTATCTTGAATTGTCGACGGAGGCGTTAAAAAGAGACTCGTCGTCAAAAGCGACATCTATGCCGCTTAGGGCGTTTTTAAGAGCCTTTGCCTTGGAGGTCATATGTGGATATATTTTGACATGAGCTCGCTTCTAAAGCGGCGCAAAATCGCCAAAATATCCCGCGAGCGTTTTTGCCGGAGAACTTCCTCTTTCAGCGCCTGGAGCTCCTTGAACGAAACCTTGCGGAGCAAAAACTTTATTTCGCTAACCGCGCCGCTTGCCATGCTAAGGCAGTCGACGCCCATGGCTATAAGCAGTATCGCGAAAATCGGGTCGGCTGCGATTTCGCCGCAGACCGCCACTTTAAGCCCGGCGGCCTTGCCGTCGGAAACGATTTTGTCGAGCGTGCGGATAACCGCGGGGTTCGCGGGGTTGTAGAGGTGGGCGACCTTGTCGTTTACGCGGTCTACGGCGAGGAGGTATTGGATAAGGTCGTTGGTGCCTATGCTTATAAAGTCGCACTTGTCGGCGAGTATGTCGATAATCATGGCGGCGCTCGGAACCTCTATCATGGCGCCGACTTTTATATTTTCGTCAAACGGCTTTCCCTCGTTTTTGAGGGCGAGCTTGGCCTGCTCCAAAATGTCGCAGCACTTTGTGAGCTCGTTTATGCCGCTTACCATCGGGAACAAAACCGCGGCCTTGCCGCAGGCGCTCGCGCGCAGAATCGCTTTTAGCTGCGCGGTGAACAAGTCGACCCTGTCGAGGCAGAACCTTATGGCGCGGTAGCCCATAAACGGGTTTTCCTCGCGGCGGTGCTCCTTTAATAGCGCGAGATTTTTGTCGCCGCCGAGGTCGAGCGTGCGTATGACGACCTCCTTGCCCGCGGCCTTTTCGACCGCCTCTTTGTACGCCTCGAACTGCTCGTCTTCGGAAAGGAAGGCGTTGTTGTCCATAAAGAGGGCTTCGGTTCTGAAAAGGCCGACGCCGTCGATGCTTGCCATGTGCTTGTAGGCGTCGATGTCGGCGGGGGAGGCTATGTTGATTTCGAGAGAAAATTTATGGCCGTCGGAGGTCTCGCAGGGGTAGGGTATTGACGAGTCGAAAATCTTTTCGATTTCGCGGCGGATGCTTGCGATTTCCGTGTATTCCTTCTGCGTTTTTTGCGACGGGTTTATGAACACGCAGCCCTTGTAGCCGTCCAAAAGGATGGTGTCGCCGCTTTTTACGCCGAGAGTTTCCGCGCTAATGCCCACGACGCACGGCACGCGCAGCGAGCGGGCGAGAATCGATGTGTGGCTTGTCTGCGAGCCCTTTTCGGAAATTATGCCAAGAACTTTGGTCTTGTCGATAAGGGCGAAGTCGGACGGGGAGAAGTCGCTGCTTATAAGAATTACGGGCTCGCCCAGATTCATCGCGGGGGTGTCGTCGCGCCCGAGAAGGTTGCTTATGACGCGCTTTGAAACGTCTTTAATGTCGGAAATTCGCTCTTTGATGAAGGGGTCGCTGATTTCCTCGAAGGCGGAAATGAAGCGGTTTACGACTTCGGCGTAGCAGTGGTCGATATTCTTTTTCGAGGAGCGCAGCAAAGAATAAACCTCGTTTATTATCGCGGAGTCCTCAAGGACGAGCAGGTGCGCGTCGAAGATTGCGGACTCGTCTTCGCCTATCTTTTGCGAGAGCTCCTCCTTAAGGGCGTAAATGTCGCTTCGCGCCTTCATTAAGGCCTGTTCAAACCTCCGAATTTCGCCGTCAATCTGCGAGTCGGAAATGTCGTAGCAGGGCACGAAGCGCTCGGAGCGCTCCACAAGAAACGCCTTTCCATAGGCGGAGCCTATGGAGGTTGCGATGCCGGTAAATTTCAGCTCCTCGGGATAGGGGTTCATACAAGGCAAAAAATCTTTCATTTTCGCGCGGGGTACGCAATAAAATTTTGCGCTTGAACCGTAAAAAAATCCCCGCCAAAAACGCGCGAAAGCGGCGCGGATTTGTTTTTCGGGGGGGCTACCTGCGCTTTTGCCTTTTGTAAAAAGACGGGTCGATGCCGAGATTTTTGATTTTGTAGTTTATGATTCTTTGGGATATCCCCAAATATTTTGCGGACGCCGAAGCGTTGCCTCGGTTGATTTTTAAAGCCTCGGTAATGAGCTCGCGCTCGAAGGAGCGCACCATCGCAGAAAAGTCCGCGACGCAGTCCTCCGAAAGCTTCGCGAAGTTCGCGGACTGCGCCGTCTGCAAAATCCCCGGCAAGTCGTAGCCGCAAATCGCGGAGCCCTCGGCCGACAGCACCGCGCTTTCAATGCAGTTTTCAAGCTCCCTCACGTTTCCCGGCCAGAAGTAGAGCATGAGCATATTTATGGCGGGCGTTGAAATTCCGGAAATGCGCTTTTTGTGCTTTTTGTTGAATTTGGCGATAAAGTGCTCGGCGAGAAGCGTGATGTCGCTGCGCCTGTCGCGAAGGGCGGGCAGGTGTATGGAGACGGCGTTTAGGCTTGTGTACAAATCCTCGCTGAACGTTCCGCTTTCAACCATCTCCTCGAGATTCTTGCCGCTTGCCGCCATTATCCGCACGTCGGAAGTTTTCGGCGCGGAGCCGCCAGCGCTGTAAAAAACCTTTTCGCGCAAAAAATCCGAAAGCCTCTGCTGGTTCTCGAGGCTTAGGCTTCCGATTTTGTCGATAAAAAGCGTGCCGCCGTCGCACTCCGACAGTAGCCCCGCCTTGTTCGCGCGAGAGTCCGACAGCGG
>JAGBOM010000113.1 GCA_017633865.1 Opitutales bacterium | reverse complement strand
AGAACGAGGCGTTGGGCTCCAAATCGTACTGGATAAGCTGCCACACAAAGCTCGGCTGCGAGGGTATGCTCATCCAATACAGCACGCCTTCGGCGGGGTCGAACATTCTGGCGAAACGGCCTTCGTACATCGCCTTGTGCGTTTCGTAGTTCATGAGCTGCGCCTTCTGCACGAAGTCCGCCAAATTCTTGGGCGCGCCGTAGCGCTTTTCCATAAATTCGGGGTACTTTCTTCCGCCGCCGGCGCAGAAGTTGTGCTCCGCCCAGGAGTCTGTAATGCCGTCCCATTCGGACTTCGGGAACATGCCCTGTATGGATTCGATTGTCGGGACGGAGAAGGAGCCGATTTCTGTCTTGAATGTTTCGCGCTTGTTATAGCCCGGAGATTCAAAATAGCGCGAGTATTGCAGCGGGGGGACCCAGTCGTACGGGCCGCCGGAGTTGTAGCCGAACATGCCGCCGGAATTGGGCTGGTAGTGGCGGTTGGGGTCGTGCTTTATAAGCTCGTAGCGGACGATGTCGTCCAAATACTTCGGGGGGGTGGCCTCGTTGCGGGCGCACCAAATTACCAAAGACGGGTGGTTGCGGTAGCGCAAAATAGTGTCGGTTACGTTCGACATGTAGTTGCCCGTCCAGACGGGGTTCGCGTCGTTGAACTGCCAGAATTCCGACCAGAAGAGCATGCCGTATTTGTCGCAAAGCTCGAAGAGCTCGTCGGAGGTGCTCTGGCCGCCCCAGTTTCTAATCATGTTGAAATTCATGTCGCGGTGGAGCTTTACCTGGGTTTCGAGGCGGTCTTTGTCGATGCGCTTCAAGGCCTCTTCGATGCCCCAGTTGCCGCCCTTCATGAACACCCTCACGCCGTTTACGGAGAGCTTGAAGTTCGGGGAGCCCTTTTCGACGCTCGGCTCGCCGTCTTCAAAATACTTGAATTCGCGGATGCCGAAGTTCAATTTTCTCTCGTCGGAAACTTCGTTGTTGATTTCAACCGACAGCTTCAATTCGTGCAGATTGGGCTCGCCCAAGCCGTTCGGCCACCAGAGCTTCGGGTTTTTAATTTCAAGCTGCGGGAAATCTTTCGGGGTGAATTTTACGGTTTCCGTATGGTAGGGCTTGATTTCGATTTCCTTTTCGAATTTGACGTTGCCGAAAGAGCCTTTTAGAACGCCCTTTACGGGGTAGTCGGTTACGTTCTGCACGGGGACGTCGATGCTGACGCGCGCCAAGTCGAGCTTGGGCAGGTTGGGCAAAGTTGTGGTGATGTAGGGGTCTTTTATTATCGCCGAGCCTGTGGCGGCGAGGAAGACCTTGTGCCAGATGCCGCTGTTGCGGTCGCGTATGCCCGACTGCCAGTCCCAGCCGACAGCGCAGCCGAATGTGGCGCCGTCGCGCCTTGCAACGCCGCCGCAGGGGCCGCCCGTCGTGCCCATGATGTGCTCGGAGGGAATGCCCACTGTGGGCTGCGGGGAAATTCTTACGGCGATTGTCGTCTCCTTGCCCGGCTTTACGTCGTAGTTTCTGGTGATGTCGAAAACGCCGCGGATAAACGCGCCCTGCACGGGGCCGACGTATTTGCCGTTCACCCAGACTTCGGCGCTGTAATTTATGCCGTTAAATTTGAGCCAAACGCGCTTGTCCTTAAAGTTTTCGGGAATGGTTACGGTTGTGCGGTACCACCAGTCTTTGCGGCAGATGTCTTCGGGAATCTTTTCCGGGCGGTTGTTTTCGTCGTAAAGGGGTTCCGGGTAGACCTTGTTGTTTACAAGAGTGGTAAGGACTGTTCCGGGGACTGTGGCCTTGTACCAGTTCTTGGGCTGGAAGTCGTTCCGGGAAACCTGCCTGCCTTCCTCCGGCAACTTTGAGGAGCCCTGCCTGTACCAGCCTTCCTTTTTGGCTTCCTTTTCGATGACAGTAGCGTCCTGCATTTGCCAGTTCGAGGAAAGCTCGATTTGGTTTAGGTTTTGCGCGGAGGCGAAGTTCGCGCCGAAAACCGCCGCTCCCAAATACGCCCAGCGCATAATATGTTGTAGTTTCTCTTTCATCATATACATAAAATGTTGTATTCGTAAAAATCTTTACGCCGCCCTGATGGGAGTGTCAAACCTTTTGTTTTGGCCGCCTTAAATGATTGCTTTTTGGATTCGGGGCAGTTTTATTTATGTAAACATAAAAAATTTTATGGGCCCGCTAAAAATATCGGAAAACGTTTCTCTCGCGCCCTTCGCCACTTGGAAGATAGGGGGCGAGGCGAGGTTTTTTGCGCGGGCGAATCCCGAAAACATTGCGGAGGCTTTGGATTTCGCAAAAAGAATGTCGCTTAGAATGCTCGTTTTGGGGCGGGGCTCGAACGTGCTTATAAATAGCGGCAAAATAGACGCCCTCGTCGTTCAAATTGTCCAGAAAAACCCGCCGAAAGTCGATTTGAATCGGGGCGAGGCCTTTGCCGAGGCGGGGACGCTTTTGCAGGCTCTCGTGCAGGCCTACGCCGCCTGCGGCGCGAGGGGTTTTGAAAAATTGGCGGGCATTCCCGGCAGCGTGGGCGGGGCGGTGTTTATGAACGCGGGCGTGCTAAACCCCGCGGAATGCTCGATTTCAGACTTGTTTTTAAGCGGCGGATTTTTGTCGGAAAAAGGCGAAATTGTTGAGCTTTCGCGCGGGGATATGAATTTCGGCTACCGCAAGTCGGTCTTGTTTGATAAGCCTTTGATTGCGCTTTCTGCGCGTTTTAAAGTAGGCGAAATTGTAGGCGCGGAGCCTTTAAAGCGCGAAATCCGCCAAACCGTTTTAACGAGGCTTTCAAAACAGCCCCAAAACCGCAAAAACGCGGGTTCGGTCTTTAAGGCCGCGGAAGGCGGGGTTGCGGCTGGAATTTTGATAGACAAGTGCGGATTGAAGGGCAGGCGCCGCGGAGGGGCGATGGTGAGCTTCAAGCACGCCAACTGGATTGAAAACCTCGGGGGCGCGACCTCCGCCGACGTGCTCGGCCTGATTTCGGAAATCAAGGAGGAGGTTTTTAAGAAGTTCGGGGCGGAGCTGCGCGAGGAGGTGCGGATGTTCGGGTTTTAACATTTGCAAAATCCGTTTTTTTGCGGCTTGCGTTTTTCGGGAAGAAATGTTTTTCTAAAAACTTATGAGAAAGTTTTTCTGCGCATTGGCGTGCGTTCTTGCTTGCGGCCTCGTTTTCGCCGCGCCCAAAAAGAGCGCAAAGTATGTGTTTTTATTCATCGGCGACGGTATGAGCATTCCCCAGCGCATGATGGTTTCAAACTATCTGAAGGCTCTCGGCAAGCCGGACTTGGCGATAAACAAAATGCCGGACTTCGCCCTTACCACAACATTCTCGGCAAGCTCGCTAATTACCGACTCCGCCGCCGCGGCGACTGCCATAGCCTGCGGCGAGAAGACTAAAAACGGAATGGTGGGCGTAGCTCCCGACGGCAAAAAGCTTGTCTCGATTGCCGAAATCGCGAAAAAAACCGGCAGGAAAGTCGGCATAATTACAAGCGTAACCCTAAACCACGCGACCCCCGCGGGCTTTTACGCCAAAAACCAAAGCAGGGGCGCCTACTACGAAATCGCCCTCGAGCTGCTTGATTCGGGCTTCGACTACTTCGGCGGCGGCGGCGTAGGCTCGCACGACGACAAAAAATCGAAGGCCTACAAGGGCGACATTTACGACCTTGCCCGCGAAAGCGGCTACAATGTTGCAATCGGCAGGGACGATTTCGCGAAAATTTCGGGCGGCAAAACAATAGCTGTCGAAAACAAGGGCGGGGCAATCCCGTATTTCATCGACAAGCCGGACACACTGCGCATTTCGGACTTTCTTAAAAAGGGCATAGAGCTTCTCGACAACCCGCGCGGATTTTTCTTTATGGTCGAGGGCGGCAAGATAGACTGGATGTGCCACGCAAACGACGCGGCGACAACCCTTATGGAAATCGAGGACTTCAACCGCGCCGTTGAAGTCGCCATCGATTTCGCGAAAAAGCGCCCGAACGAAACTTTGATTGTCGTTACCGGAGACCACGAAACAGGCGGGCTCTCCCTCGGCTTCGCCGGCACGGGGTATTCTTTATATATGGACAGGCTCGCCCTCCAAAAAGCCTCGCGCGACGCCTTTAAGGACAAGGCAAAGCGCCTGATGAAAAAGGGCGAAGGCTTCGGCGGGGCGCAGGAGCTCTTGGCGGAATCCTTCGGCTTCGACTTTTCAGACGACAAGAAAAACCATATGCGCCTCCATTCCGCCGAGCGCGAGGAGCTTAAAAAATATTTCGAAAGCGGCGACGCCGACAAATTCGCGAACGCCGCCCTTCGCATTTTTAACAACCGCGCGGGCATCGCGTGGACGTCCACCGCGCATACCGCCCTGCCTGTTATAACCTCCGCAAGCGGAGTCCGCTCGGGAGAATTCAAGGGCTTTATAGACAATACCGACATTCCGAAAATTATCGCCAAAATCCTCAAAGGCAACCCTTGAAAAAATCCGCCCTCCAAAACCTTGTCCCCTGCGCGCTCTTCATTTTGCTGTGCGGGCTTATGTGCCTTGTCAACTTAGGCCCGGAAAGGCCGGAAAGCCCGGGCTCGAAGGAGAGGGCGAGAGTCTTGCAGGCCGACAATTCAAACGTGGAGCGTCTCGGCCTCGCGCTCAAGGGCGAGCAGATGCTTAAAGTGAAAATCCTTTCAGGCTCGCACAAAGGCGAGGTTTTCGACGCGCAAAACGTGCTCAGGGCGCAGATGGATTTCGACAAGATGTTCGAGCCCGGCGACGACGTTTTGGTGTCGATTCTCGACGGCGCCGACTGCCGAACCGACACCGTCAACGCGCAGGACCATTACAGGCTGGGGCTCACCGCCGCGCTGTTTTGCCTGTTCGCTTTTTTGCTTGTGGTTTTCGGCGGCTGGACGGGGGCGAAGGCGCTCGTTTCGTTCGCGTTTTGCTGCGCGGCGATTTGGAAGATTTTGATACCTCTTTGCCTGCGGGGCGCGAACCCGATTTTAGTCTCGGTCTTCGCGGTTTTCATATTGTCGGCGGTGATAATATTTTTGGTGGCGGGCTTTACAAAAAAAGGCTTTTCCGCGCTTTCGGGAACGATGATGGGCGTTTTGGCAAGCTGCGCGGCCGCGTGGATTTTCGCGGGGCTGTTTAAAATTAACGGGGCTGTAATGCCGTTTTCGCAGGCTCTTTTGTATTCGGGGTACGAAAATTTGAGCCTTTCCGACCTGTACATAGGCGGCGTATTCCTTTCGTCGTCGGGGGCTGTTATGGACTTGAGCATGGACGTCGCCTCGGGCATGGAGGAGGTCGGCAGGTTCAGGGCGAATTTTAAGACGCTTTTCTTCGCGGGGATAAGAATCGGCAGAAGCGTTGTTGGGACAATGTCCACAACCCTTCTGCTGGCCTACGCGGGCGGGTATTTGACGCTTCTAATGGCCTTCATGGCAAACGGCGCGGAGCCCGCCGACTTTTTGAACAACCCCTACATCGCCTGCGAGAGCGTCAAGACTTTGGTGGGTTCGTTCGGGCTTGTGCTTGTGGCGCCCTTTACCGCGCTTGCGGGGGCTTTTATAATGTCCGAAAAAAAATAAGCCTTGCGCGGGCGCGCGATATTTTGCAATGCTTTTTTAAAATGAATAAACTTTCCGAAATTATCGAAAACATCTTAAAAAACCGCGGCTCGGCTTTGCAGGCGGAGCTTTCGGACTCCACCGACTTGCGGCGCGACATGGGCTTCGACTCCTTCGACTTGGCGGAGCTTTCCGTGCGCTTGGAGGACGCTTTCGGCAAGGACGTTTTTGCGGACGGCCCCGTAAGCAAGGTCGGCGAAATTCTCGAAAGGCTGAAGTAGGGGCGCTATGGAATTTCTGCGGGACGGCGGCTCGTCTTTGACTTTCGGGGAGTTTTTAAAAAAAGTTTCCGAAAAAAAGGCGATTAAGAGCGTATTTCGCCCCGAAAGCTTCGCGGATTTTTTTGTCGATTTTGCGGCCGCGCTCGCGGGCGGGGCAAACGTGGTTTTGGCGGACGCCGACATGACGAGCGCGGAGCTCTCGCGCTTCGGCTTGAAAGAATTTTCGGGCGAACAGCGGGTTGAAATCCCTCAAATAAAAAGCTTCGGCGAGCTCGTTTTGCTCGCGAGAAATTCAAAGTCCAAAATTTCGCTTTTTACGTCGGGCTCGGAGGGCAGGCCGAAGATGGCCGCCCACACAGTGGGGTCGCTTTCGAGGTTCGCGAAGGTTTCCGAAAGGCACGCGGGCGACGTTTGGGCGTTCGCCTATTCGCCGAGCCACATCGCGGGAGTCCAGATTTTTTTGCAGGCGTTTTTTAACTCAAACAAGATTGTAAACGTTTTCGGGAAGCCCGCCGCCGAAACGCTCGAAGCCCTCGCGCTCGGCGGGGTAAACAGGATTTCCGCAACTCCCACCTTTTACAGGCTCATTCCCGCGGGCTCCATTTTTGACGGCGTAAAAAGCGCCGGCGTAGGCGGCGAAAAGTGCGGCGCCGACTTGCTCGAACGGCTGCGGCGGATTTTTCCGAACGCGAAAATCCGCAACGTTTACGCCTCGACGGAATTTGCGTCGCTGCTTTCAAGCGAAGGCGACGCTTTTGAAATTCCCGAATCTCTGCGCGGGCTCGTAAAAATTGAAAACGGCGAAGTTTTGGTCTCTATTTCTTTTGTAGGCGAGGGCGACTTGCCCGCCGAAAGGGTGGAGGGCGGCTTTTATAAAACGGGGGATTTTGTCGAGTTCTTGGACGGCTCAAAAACGAAATTCCGATTTGCGGGCAGGGCGTCAAGCTTCGTAAACGTGGGCGGCTACAAGGCCAACTTGGAGGAGGTCGAGGAGGCGCTGAGGTCTATTTGCGGCGTGCGCGACGCCGTCTGCTACGCCCGCAAAAATTCGCTTTTGGGCAATGTCGTCTGCGCGAAAATTTCGGCTGAAAAAGGCGCGGAGTTAAGCGAGGCCGAAATCCGCCGCTCGCTTTCAAAACGCCTTCAAAATTTTAAAATCCCCAGAAAATTTGAATTTGTCGAAAAACTGGAATCCACCAAAACCGGAAAGGCTAAACGTTTATGAACATTTTGCTAACGGGCGCGGGGCGCGGCCTGGGGCTTGAAATCTGCAAGGCGCTGCTCTCGCAAAATCATAAGGTCTACGCCGTGTGCCGCAACCTCTCCGCCGAATTGGAGAAATTGGCGGCGGCGCGTCAGGGTTCGCTATTTTTTAAAAGCGCGGACTTGTCCGACCCTGAAGGCGCGTGCAAAAAAATCTTTTGCGCGGATTTTATCTCGAACAAAATTCCGCTCGGCGGCTTTGTAAGCAACGCCGCCGCCGCCTACGACGACCTCGTCTCAAACTTGAACTTGGCGCGGCTTGAAGGCATGTACAAAGTAAACGTGTTTTCGCCCATGATGCTGGCGAGAGCCGCCATACGCAATATGGTTTTTAACGGGATAGGCGGCTCGATAGTGCACATATCGTCCGTCAGCGCGCACACGGGCTACAAGGGGCTTGCCATGTACGCCTCCACAAAGGGCGCGATTGAGGCGTTTTCAAAAAATGTCGCCCGCGAGTGGGGCGGCAGGGGCATACGCTCTAACTGCGTGGTTTGCGGCTTTATGGACACCGACATGTCGGCGTCTTTGAGCGCGGAGGCTCGCGGCAAGATTTATGCGCGCACGGCGTTAAAGCGGCCTGTAAGCTTAAAGAGCGCGGCGGAGGCGGTTTCGTTTTTGCTTTCGGAAAAGGCGGAATCAATTACAGGGCAGGGGGTTTTTGTGGATTCCGGCACTTTTTGACGATTGATTTTGGCGCGGAAGTTCGTTGCTTCGTCAAAAAAAGCTTGGAATGAATGTAAATTCTATTCCAAGCTTTTTTATTCCTCGCGCCTGCTTCCGCATCCAAAATCAATGCGTCAAAAAATACGAACTCTCAACGGTTTTGGCGATTGCTTTTTGGCGCATAACTGTGTCGCTTAAAAAAAAGACGGCAATGTCGAGTATGTTTAAATACACTCCATCGCCGTCTTTTTTTTGCTCCTTGAACTGCGCTCAAAATCTCTGCCCCAAAACCAACGGACTCTGGGCGGTTTTATTTTTTCTGTTTTTTAGAATAGTCTAATTAAAAATAAAAAGGTTCAGAGTTCGTTGGGTTTAGGC
This sequence comes from Opitutales bacterium, assembly GCA_017633865.1. Classification (GTDB taxonomy): domain Bacteria; phylum Verrucomicrobiota; class Verrucomicrobiia; order Opitutales; family Intestinicryptomonadaceae; genus Intestinicryptomonas. The sequence continues at coordinate 505 of JAGBOM010000113.1, read as the reverse complement.
GCATTGATTTTGGATGCGGAACAAGGAGATAGAAAAAAATATGCCCGACGCATACTAAGGTATGTGAGGGCATATTTTATTTCGTATCGACACCGTTCCGCGCCAAAAGCAATCGCATAAACCTAAAGAAGGTTTTGGAGGATGGATTCTTTCGTGTCGAGGCCGACGTGCGTTTTTACCAGCTTCCCGTTTTTAAAGAAAAGAAGCGAGGGTATTGATTGAATCCCGAACCTTTCGGCAAGATCCGGGTTCTCGTCAACGTCGACCTTAGCGACGGCGGCTTTGCCCGCGGCTTCGTCGGCGATTTGGTCTATAACGGGGGCGAGCATTCTGCACGGGTTGCACCATGTCGCGAAAAAATCGACAAGCACGCGCTTGTTTTGCGAGAGGAGCGCGTCGAATTCCGCGCTTGAAACATGTTTTGCGGGCATAGGTTTTTCCTTTTGTTTAAGTATCGAATATTTTTTATTTTGGTTAAGCTTTTTGGGCGGCTTTTCCGCATTTT
>JAGBOM010000013.1 GCA_017633865.1 Opitutales bacterium | reverse complement strand
GGGCGGGCACCGCCTCCAGAGCTGCCCGCAAGCGCCCGGCCAGCGGCACCGCCCGGGGCGCCCCGCGCTTACTTTGGGCCACCAGCCGCCCCGCCCGCAGGTCAACCGCCGACCAGTCCAAGCGGGCAACCTCGTTTGCCCGGAGCCCCGCCAAAAGCGCGATATAGACCGCCAAGCAGTCGCCGCGCCGGGGCAACGCAGCGGCCATTTCGAGCAGCTTGTCGCGGGTGGCTGGCGGGTAGTAGTCTATATCCGTTTGCGCCCGCGCCGCGCGGCCCGCCCGTAGGCCGTCAAACGGGCACAACCGCCCCGGCAAGGCCCGCCGCCAAAACCGCCGCAAGACGATGAGTTTTTTGGCCCGCGTCGCCGGGGCCTTGGCTTGCGCCAGCCATTGCGCGGCTTGCGCCTGTGTCGCCGCCGTTATGTCGCCGCCGCAAAATGCCGCAAAATCGCGCAAATATTGGCCGCATTGGCGCCGCCATTGGGCCGTTACCTCGCCCGCGATTAGGGCCAAAAAATCCCCGATGACGTCGCCGCCCCTGGCCTCGCCGTTGCGGGCCAAGGCCACCCCGGCAACGTCCGCGAGATAGCGCCGGACGCCCGCCGCGCCAGCTATCGCGGGCGGCCATTGACCGCTTGCCAGCCCGACCCGCGCCATGGCGGCGCAATCGTCCGCCGCCACCCCCGGCGGCACCCGCAAGGCGTAGACCTTGCCCCCCGCCGCCGCCCGAAAAAAAACGCGCCCGCCGCTGACGTAGGCTCGCGCCGCCTGTTTTTGTTTCGCCATTTTGCCACCCCCTAAAAACTGTTACAAAAAACTGTTACAGCCGCCACCCCGCCTTTTTCGCCGCCACCCGGAAAACCCTATTTTTCCCGGGGAAAAATTGGCGCGCCCAAAGGGACTCGAACCCCTAACCTGCGGATTAGAAATCCGTGGTTAAAAATGGGCTTTTGTATTATACATATCGCGCGAAAGCGCGGGAAACGTAGGCTTATTATCGGCAAGCCATACCCCCAAAAATAGCCAAAATGTCACATAAAATTTACGGATTGTTACAGGTTGTAACAGTTTTGCAAACAAAAAACCCCCGGCTACGAGCCGAGGGAGAAAGGAGACGCGCCAAAAAAAATAGCGCAATGGCGGGGCGCTTGTCAAGGGGAAAAATCGACAAAAAAAATCACGTCAGGACGAGCCCGCCCTTGCCGCCGTCCTTTTCGGCGCGGGCGGCGGCGGCGCTGACGATGGCGACTATCGCCTTGACGTCCGCCATGGACAAAAAGGGCAAATCGCCCTCCAGCGCCCGGGCCAGCCGCGCCGCGCTGGAGCCGCCGGGCCGATATTCCGCCGGGCGGGCGGCGACCATATCCGCCTCGCCCGCCGAAACCGCCGGGGCGAATACGGCCCGCATATCCGCGCCCAAGGCCGCAGCCGCAACCAGCCAAGGCAGGGGCGCGTCCATGGCGCCCCGGGCGACGTCGGACAAATGGCTTTGACTTGCGCCCGCCCCCGCTTGCCGCAAAGCCGCCGCCGCCGCCGCTTGTGTGGGGTAGCCAAGACGCCGCAGTTCGCGCGCAAGGGCCGCGCCAACGCCGGGGCAAAGCGCCCCGGGGACTGTCTTTTTTTTGGGCGTTGTCATACCTCGTTTATCGGCCCAAGACCGCCCAAAACCTACCAAAGCACCCCAAAGCCCAAAAAAAAATAAAAAAAATGTTGCATTATCCGCCCGAGCGGTTATTATATCCGTTGTGGCGGATGGCGGCGCGGGGCCGCCAAGGAAAAGGCAAAAACATGGCGCGAGGCTGGTTGAGATTGCACCGAACCATTGGCAATTGGCGCTGGCGGCGACACCCCGCCACCCTGTCCGCGTGGCTTTGGTTGCTTTGCGCCGCCGACGACGCCGGGCGGGCGCCATGGAGCGAGGCGCAAATTATGCGTGATTGCGGCCTGTCGCGGCGCGAGACCCGCACGGCCTTGCGCCACCTGACCAGCGCCCCCGCCGAGGTGGCAGTGTGCGGCGCCGGGCGGGGGCGCCAAACGGCCCAAATTTTGAGCTGGGAGCGATACCAACCGCCCGCCGCCGCCGATGGCCAAGAGACCAAAAAAGGGCCACAAAAGGGCCAAAAAGAGGCCAAAGTGGCGTTAATGCAAGCCGTTGCGGCTTATCGGCTTGCACAAAAAGGAAAAGGGTAAGGGGCCAAAAAGAGACCAAAAAAAGACCAAAAAAAGACCAACAAAAACGGCTTTTTGCGATTGTAAGGGGTTGTAAGTCAAGGGGTTAAGGGGTAAAAACGGCGTTTCCCTCTTCCCCCCCCCATACCCCCCCTATTACCAAGAAACAGAAACACACCCCCCTACCCCCCATTGGGGGGCGGTGTGTGTGGCAAAAAAAAACGGGAGAAAAACCATGGACAACCTCGCCCCGGACACCGTGGCCCTTGCCGCCGCCCTTGAGGGCGAGGGCATGGCGCCAGACCTCGCCGCCGACCTCGCGTTGGGCCATGCGGCCAACGTG
>JAGBOM010000112.1 GCA_017633865.1 Opitutales bacterium | reverse complement strand
CTCAAAGCAGTCCCGCGGCGAGTTGTGGTTTGGCGGCGGCAAGTTTGCGACTTCGCAAAAAACCCCGCTTCAAACGCCTTTCAGCTACGTTTGGACTTGGGCTATGACGGCGGAGGAGTGGGGCAAAATATCGACATCCTCCACGGCGGTTTTGGGCACAACAGGCTACGGCGGCGACGGCTTCGGACTTCTTAAATACGGCACCTCCGAAACCCCGAAACTCGATTTTTATTTTTGGAAAAACGGAAGCATAACCAATAAAGACTTGTGGCCCGGAACGTATCTTCAATTTTTCAACGGCGCGAACCACGTTTGGGCTATCGTTAACGACGGAACGAAGCTGCTGCTGATTGTTGACGGCTCCCAAATTGCGGAAACGTCAAGCCATTCATGGACTGCGGCGGAATCTACCGCGGGTTTTGGGACTTTCAGCGGCTCGACCGCCGCCGAGCACAAAATGTCTCGCGTTATGGGCTTTAACTTTAACATAGCGGCAAAAGACGCGGGCGGCAACTATACAGCCCCGTACAGCCTTGCCGACTACCAGAACGGCGTCGATGTTCCGCCCGCGCTAAAAGACCCGCTCGCGGCTTCAAAATGCCTGCTCGCGCTCGAAAACTACACGTTTGAAGACGGCGCAACGCAAAAGATTTTCGACGTCTCGGGCAACAATAACGACGCCACAATTACGGGCAACGTAGCGGGCACGCACGACGTTTCCGTAAAAAGGCTAATCGACTTCATCACCGCGCAAAACTCCTAAAACAAAGGCTAAACTATGACAACCATCACACTAATTAACGGCTCAAAAGTTGAAATCACATCAATCAATATCAAGGGCAAAATTATAGACTCAAACGGCACGCAAGTAGGCGGGGCAACGCAGTTCACATACGGCGAGGGCGAGGTTGACGCGCTGAACGCCAAGCTTCCGCTTCAAAGCGTTTACGACTCTCTCTACCCGAAGCCCGAAGAACCCGCAGAGGCTGAATAATGACCTATAGCGAAGATAAAATGACGGCTCTCGTGAGCCTTGCAAAGCTTGTGAAGCTCCGCGCGCCCTACGAATTTTGGGCGACTCCCGTAAGCGAACTTTGCAAGGTTTGCAACGGAATCGGGGCGGACTGGCAAAGCCCCGCAACCCGCGCAATCATTACAAAGGCTGTTGGCTACGCCGAGGCCGCCGCAGTCATTCACGACTGGCGATACTCAAAGCCCGAAATGGATTGGCAAAAGGAAGCCGACGAGGAATTTTTGATGAACGCGCTCAAGCTCGTACACTACAAATACCCGCACTGGTGGCAGCCGCGCAGGTGGCTCGGCGAAAGGGCTGTACTCGCGATGTACGCGGTTTTGGAGCGCTTGGGATTTATCGCTTACAAGATAAAAGCGGAATAAAACGGAGGGGCAAAATGAAGTTTTCATTTTTTGAAATTAGTGCTAACGCAAACGAAGACGCTGAACGAAAACTTTTTTGAATAGAAAGGAAACGAAATAATGAAATCAGAAAAAATGGTTGTAGGCTCAATCTTTTTAATGGCCTTGGTCGCGGGCTTAATCGCCCTGCTTTCGGGTTGCTCGACAACTACGACGACAACGACCTATTACCGCGACGACGGCAAGACGATTGACCGCGTGGAAGTTGTAGAGTCCGAAATATCCGATGCAAACGCCCTCGGCAACTACCTTCAACAAGTTGACAAGGGTTGCGCGACAGGCAGAAGCCTCGACATATCCCGATTTACAATCGGCTACGCCGACATCGGGCTTTCGTGGTTCTCGCTCGGCGGCAACTCGACAAGGGCGCCCGCAAAGGCTACGGAATCCGATAAGGTTTTGGGCGAAATGGCGAACGTTAAAAAGGCGGGCAAAACCACGCTTCAGACCGAGAGGCTTGGGGTGAATACGGAAGCAAAGAAATCACTCGAAGCAACGCAGTAGCAAGCGAAAGCGAAGGAGCGGGGAGCGGCGCAGGCGTTGCGGCTTATGAATGAAAAAATTTTAAAAAGTCGAAAAAAAGCTTGATTTATTTTTTCAAATATAGATTATAAACTGCTTTAAAAATCGGGCGTCTTGGCGCATATTTCCGATTTTTACGCCGGCTTAGCTCAGTTGGTAGAGCAGTTGATTTGTAATCATCTGGTCGTAGGTTCAAGTCCTATAGCCGGCTCCACTTTAAAAGGCGGTTTCCGTTTGGAGGCCGCTTTTTTATTGGGTTTTGGGGCGGGCTTAAATTTTTGCGGGTTTTAAAAACAAGGCTTTATAGTTTACTTTTTGGGCGATTTTTGCAACTATTGCAACCAATGAAAAAAGCGCGCAGTTGTTTTTTTAAATTAGGAAAATCTTTCGGATTTTTGCGGGCGGTTTTATCTTTTGCGGCTCTTGCGCCGTTTTTGGCGGCGGGGGCGAACGCGGCGGAGTACAAGCTTGCGGAGTCGGAATTGGTTTTTAGGCATACGCTGCCGTTCGCACATTCGGCAAGCATTGCGGAGGCGAAAAACGGAGATCTTATTTGCCTGTTTTTCGGCGGGGTCGGCGAGAAGAGCTCCGACACCGCGATTTTCATCTCCCGCAAGGCGGCGGGCGGCAAGGAGTGGACAAAGCCCGTCGAGTTTGCCAACGCGAAATTCGGCGGGGAGCGTTTCGCCTCGTGGAATCCGGTTATTTTTAACGACGGCGGGCGCCTTTACGCGCACTACCACCTTGGCGACTCCCCCAGAACGTGGCGCGGGTTCTTCAGGCATTCCGACGACTGCGGCAAGACGTGGAGCCCGCAGGAGGCCTTGCCCGACGGCGTTTTGGGCGCGATAAAGAACAAGCCATTGCGCTTCGGCGGCAAGCTTGTCTGCCCAAGCTCGACGGAGTTTCATTCGTCGTTCGGCTGGCGGGCGCATTTCGACATTTTTGAAAACGGCAAGTGGAGCAGGGCGCGCGTTCCGTACGTCCCGTTTTTAAGGGCGATTCAGCCTGCGATAGTCCAGCTGAAAGACGGCTCTTTAAAGGCGTTTTTGCGCACGGACGCGGGCTTTATTTACCAGACGCGCTCCTCCGACGCCCTAAGCTGGTCGAAGCCGGAGCCTACGCAAATCCCGAACCCGTGCAGCGGTTTGGACGCCGAGGCTCTCCCCACCGGCGACATATTTTTAGTTTGCAATCCCGACAAGGACAGCCGCCGCGAGCTTGCGGTTTTCGTATCGTCGGACGGCGGGGAAACTTTCAGGAAGATTTTTTCGGACAAGCGCGGGTTCAGCCAGGCGTACCCGTCTGTAATGCGCTCTTCCGACGGGAAAATCCACGTTGTTTATTCTTTTGGAACGCGCATAAGGCAT
>JAGBOM010000111.1 GCA_017633865.1 Opitutales bacterium | reverse complement strand
CAAATTGGGCGGATCCAGCCAATGCGAACCGCGAGATCGGCTGGAAGGCGCAGACGCCGCTTTCCGAAACGCTGAAAAACGCTTGGGCTTGGCAAAAAAATATTTCGGGCATAAAATAGCCCGAAAAAATAATCCGGCTGGATTTTATTGAAAGCTTCTTGGCGTTTCTTGTCGGAGGCGGCCTTGGTCATGCGCGGTTTTTATGGAAGTTTCGCATTGCGGCGGGGAACGTTTAGGCCAATATCTTAGGCTCGACAAAAAAAGATTTTCGGATAGCCTTTTGCGTCAAAATAAGAAAATATGCAAATAGACAAAAATCTTTTGGATAGAATTAGCGAAGAGGCGAGGCAAAGCCCGAGGCTGCGCAAGTCTTTCGACCTTCGCAATTCCGCCGAAGACAGCAGCCAGCGCATGCTTAACGCCCTTGAGCCGGGAACGGAAATTCCCATACACAGGCATACAACCACCACCGAGGCTATCGCGGTGCTGCGCGGCAGGTGCGTCCAGTATCTTTTTGACGGAGATGGCAGGCGGACAGGCGCGGTCTTTATGGCGGCGGGTTCGGACTGCCCGGGAATGGTTGTGGAGGCGGGGCAGTGGCACAGGCTTGAAAGCCTTGAGCCCGGCACGGTGATTTTGGAGTGCAAAGACGGCAAGTACGAGCCGCTTTCGGAAAAAGACGTTTTGCATTGTTGACAGCCGCGGGCGCGCGAATATAAATTATAAATTAAACAATCAAAAGAGAAGGCACCCATGAGCATTTTTGCAGGCAAAACCCTTATGATTACAGGCGGCACAGGCTCCTTCGGCAACGCCGTTTTAAACCGATTTTTGCGCACCGACATCGCCGAAATCCGCATATTTAGCCGCGACGAAAAAAAGCAGGACGACATGCGCCACGAGTACCAGGCGAAGTATCCGGACGTTGCGGGCAAGATTAAGTTTTTTATAGGCGACGTTCGCAATTTGCAGTCCTGTCGCAACGCCATGCCGGGCGTGGACTACATCTTTCACGCCGCCGCGCTTAAGCAGGTGCCAAGCTGCGAGTTCTTCCCGATGGAGGCCGTGCAGACAAACGTCATCGGCACCGACAACGTTTTGACCGCCGCAATCGAGGCCAAAGTCGGCGCGGTTATCTGCCTTTCGACGGACAAGGCCGCGTACCCCATAAACGCGATGGGCATAACAAAGGCTATCGAGGAGAAAATCGCCGTCGCAAAGTCGCGCTATTCGGGCGGCACAAAAATTTGCTGCACCCGCTACGGCAACGTGATGTGCAGCCGCGGCTCGGTTATCCCGCTTTGGATAGAGCAAATCCGCTCGGGCTCCCCGATAACCATTACCGACCCAAACATGACGCGCTTTATAATGTCGCTCGAGGAGGCGGTCGACCTCGTTTTGTTCGCCTTCGAGCACGGCGAAAACGGCGATATTCTCGTACAGAAAGCCCCCGCTTGCACCGTCCAAACTCAGGCCGAGGCGGTTTGCGAATTGTTCGGCGGCAAAAAGGATAACATCAAGGTTATAGGCATACGCCACGGCGAGAAGCGCTACGAAACCCTCCTCACAAACGAGGAGTGCGCCAAGGCAGAGGACATGGGCGGTTTCTACCGAGTGCCCGCCGACAATCGAGACCTTAACTACGACAAGTTCTTCAAGGAGGGCGACGAAAAGCGCAACACGCTTACCGAGTTCAATTCCGACAACACCCGCCGCCTAACTCTTGCGGAAACCAAGGCGAAGATAGCCGCTCTCGAGTACATTCAGCGCGAGCTTTCGGGCGCGGGCAACTTTGTCCAGTAGCCGAATTAAAGCGGAGAAACGGCTTTTGGCGGAGGCGTTTGCCGCGTTTAGCAATCATAAAAAAATCGAAAAGATGAAAATATTGGTGACAGGGGCCAAGGGCTTTGTGGGCAAAAATCTTTGCGCGCAGCTGAACAACATAAAAAGCGGAAAGGCCAAATGCTATGGGGATTTGGCTATAGACGAGGTTTTCGAGTACGATGTTGACTCTACACAAGAGCAGCTTGACGCGTGGTGCGGGGAGTGCGGGTTCGTGTTTAACCTCGCGGGGGTGAACCGCCCGAAAAATCCCGAGGAATTTATGAAGGGCAACTTCGGATTCGCGAGTGTTTTGCTTGATACTTTAAAGCGCCGCAAAAACAAGTGCCCCGTAATGATAAGCAGCTCAATACAGGCGACGCTCGCGGGGAGATTCGGCGATTCCGAATACGGCAAAAGCAAGAAGGCGGGCGAGGAGCTCATGTTTAACTACGCCGAAGAGACGGGCGCTAAAGTTCTCGTCTACCGCTTCCCGAACCTCTACGGCAAGTGGTGCAGGCCGAACTACAACAGCGCCGTGGCCACGTTCTGCAACAACATCGCAAACGGACTGCCCATACAGGTGAACGACCCCTCCGTAGAGCTTGAGCTTTTGTATATCGACGATCTTGTGGGCGAAATGATTTGCGCCTTGAAAGGCGAAGAGCACCGCTGCGAGTTTGACGGCGTAAACGCCGTAATGACGCCGAATGGCCGCTATTGCGCAGCCCCTATCACCCACCATGTAAAGCTTGGCGAAATCGTAGATCTGCTTCATAAGTTCGCCGAAATGCCGCAAACTTTAATGATTCCCGAAATGCCCGCGGACTCTTTCGCGAAGAGGCTTTTTAGCGCCTACCTAAGCTATCTGCCCAAAGAGAAAATCGCATTCGCTCTCAAAACGAACTCGGACGAGCGCGGGAGCTTTACCGAGCTTGTGCGCACCCGCGGCTGCGGGCAGGTGAGCGTAAACGTCTCTAAGCCCGGCGTTACAAAGGGGCAGCATTGGCACAACAGCAAGTGGGAGCAGTTTATCGTGGTTTCGGGGCGCGGGCTTATAGAAATGCGCAAGGAGGGCTCGGGCGAAGTGCTGAGCTTTGAAGTGGGCGGCGGCAAGCTGCAAAGCGTCATTATGCCCCCGGGCTACACGCACAACATCACAAACCTATCCGACACGCAAGACTTGGTAACCGTCATGTATTGCAACGAACCTTTCGACCCGAACCGCCCCGACACCTACTTCGACCCCGTCAAATAGGAGCTGCGGCGATTTTTTTCAACAACCATTACCCCTCAAAAGAAATATTTTAGCGCAAAATGAAAGAGCCGAAATTAGACTATAGCGATGTTAAGTTCAAGGACAACGGAAAGCTTAAGCTTGCAATCGTAGTGGGCACGCGCCCCGAAATTATAAGGCTTGCCGCGGTCATAAACAAGTGCCGCCGCTATTTCGACGTAATTTTGGCGCACACAGGCCAGAATTACGACTACAACCTAAACGGCATTTTCTTCCGCGACCTGAAGCTCGCCGAGCCCGAAGTTTATATGGACGCCGTCGGCGACGATTTGGGCGCGACCTGCGGCAACATCATCAACTGCTCCTACAAGCTCTTTGCCGCCACAAAGCCCGACGCCGTTTTGGTTCTGGGCGACACCAACAGCTGCCTTTGCGTAATCGGGGCGAAGCGCCTGCATATCCCGATTTT
>JAGBOM010000110.1 GCA_017633865.1 Opitutales bacterium | reverse complement strand
CGGAATTTTGAGAACCGAGGCGTGGGTCGATTTGTCGCGCATGGGAAACACGGCGTAGTATTCGTAGCGGCCTACGGCGTCTTCAACCGCGCTTATGAAGGCTTCGGGGTTGTAGCGGTGGGCGTGGTAGGTGATGTGGATTTTAGGGCCTATGTTTTCGTTTATGCCGCGGACGAGCTGCTCTTTGTAGGCGTTGCTCATCACGTCCAAAAGCACGAATACGTTCGCGACTTTTTTGTACTTCGATTTTATTACGATAAAGCCCTTGCCGTGGCGCGACTCCACCAGCCCCTTTTCCTTCAGGAGGTTGTAGCTTTTAACGACGGTTTCGCGGGCGATTTTGCACTTGTTTGTAAGCTCGTTTATCGAGGGCAGCTTCATGCCCTTTTTGTATATTCCGGCGTTTATCAGGTCTATAAAATAGTTTTCGATAGCCCTCGATTTGGTCGAATTGGAGTTTTTGAGCTCGGAGGCAAGGGGTTGTAAAATGTCTTTCATGTGAAATTAAGCAAATAAAAAGAATGGGCACAACTGTTATGCCCATGCTACCAAAAGGCAAACCTTTTTTTGCTTGGCGGGGGCAAAATCGGGGCGCTATTGGGCGCCGATAAGCCTGAATCCTACGTTAAGCCATATCGGCAGGGTAAGAACCGCCGCAACCGACGTAGCCACGCTTATTTGCACCGACATTTGCGGATACCCGCCGAAGTGCTTCGCCAAAACCGCCGAGGTTATCCCGCACGGGGCGACGGCCTGAAAGACAAGCAGCTTTTTGAGAGTCGGGTCTATCGGCAAGAGAGCCGCCGCCGCCACGAACATCATGGGCAGCACGGCAAGCCTTGTAATCATGGCTGTCGCTATGATTTTTGGGTTGAATTTTTCGCGCCCCCAAAAATCGCAAAGCAGGTTGCCGAACATAAAAAGGTTGAGCGGAATCGCGCAGCCGCCTATTACCCTAAGCGTGTTTTGCGCGTACTTTAAGACGAAGTCGCCCAGCCCGCACCAAACCAAAACAAGCGCGGCGAACACCGCCACTATCGGCCCCCTCAAAAATGTTTTTGCCGAAAAATTTTGGCCGGAGCTTATCAGGAAAAACCCGATAGTCCAGAACACCAAGTCGCAGCCGACGTTGTGGGTGAAGGCGACGCCCAAAATGGGGTCGGACGAGCCCGCGTACATGACTGCGAGCATCGAAATTACGAAAAAGCCGTAGTTGTGCGTCGCCGTCGTAACAATAAAGGTTCTCTTGCCCGTGCCGACCTTCAGCCCTATGGCGGCCGAGGCAATGTACGAAACCGCCATGCAGGCGAGCATTCCCGCCATGCCCGTTAGTATCGCCGCCGCCGAAAATTCCACGCTTTCGAGCTTCTTGTTCGAGAGCATGTTGGCCAAAATAAAGCATGGCAGGGTTATGTCTATGGCGACTTTCATGAACGACTTGTCCGCCGCCGCCTCCATCCAGCCGAATTTGCGCGCGGCAAAGCCCGTCGCTATCGCCGCGTAAATCGGGGCGACCGCCAAAAGCGCTTCAAAAGATAAATTCATAGTCCCTTATTTATTTATATCGCCATTCAATCGCGGAGCGTTAAAAAAAACAACGCAAATCGGGCAATTTGCGCCGCCGCAAAAAAATCTTCGGCCTTTTCGGGCAAAGAGCCTATATGCAGAGCTTGACAAGCAAAAATCCGCCCACAAGCAATACGAAAAACGCCGCTGCGAGCAGGTTGAAATATTTGTCTATCCACTCCTTGGCCTTCGGCCCCACAAAGTATATGATGAGAGCGACCAAAAAGAACCGCGCGCCCCTGCCGGCAAAAGACGCCAAAACAAGGCTTATCAGCGAATAGTCGAGCGCGCCCGAGGCAATCGTGAATATCTTGTACGGAATGGGCGTCAGAGCCGAGCCCAGCACCGCGATAATGCCCCATTGCGCGTAAATTTCCTTTACGCTGTCAAACCTTTCGGGGGTAAAGCCGGGTATGTAGTCGAAGAAAAACCCCTTTAGGGCGTCCCAGGCGGCGTGGCCTATGTACCAGCCCAAAACCGCCCCGCAGACCGAAGCCACAGTGCACGCCAGCGCGATTTTCCACCATTTTTTTGGAGCTCCGAAAACGAGCGGAATTAAAAGCACGTCGGGCGGAATCGGGAAGAACGAACTCTCCATAAAAGAGAGGGCGGCCAGAGCCCAAAGGCCGTAGGGGGTGTCGGCCCAGGAGATTGTCCAGTCGTACATTCTGCGCAGAATGTTCGCCTTCTTCGGGGCGGATTTTTCTGTTGATGCGGAAGCTTCCATATATAAAACATAAAAGAGTGCATTGCCCGCGGTGGCTGTAAAGAATAAAATGGGATTTCGCGCAATTTTTTCTTGAATGATAGTCGGGGCGGCTTATTTATTTCGGTGTAAAGAAAACACGTTTTTATATGATAAAAAGACTACTGCTTCTTGTGTCGGCTGTTTGCGCGTGCGCGTCGCCCGCGTATTCCATAGACGTAAAAAACTCGTCCAAAAACAACATCGCAAAAATCGGCGAGAAAGTCGTTTTTACCGCCGAGAACGTGCCGGAAAACTCCTGGTACGAGCTCAAGCTAAACGGCAAGAGAATCGAGTTTGGCGACTTCAAGGGCGAGCCCGTCTCATACACTCCCGACAAGGAGTGCTGGATTTCCTTTAAGGTCGAGCAAAGGCCCGTAAAGGGCTCAGACGCCAAGCCGCAAAGGGGCGAAAACGGGGTTGTAGTAGCCCCCGAAAAAATGAAGGCCGCAACCCTTCCGCCCGCCGATTTGGACAAGTTTTGGGGCAAAATCAAAAAGGAGGTCGAAAAATACCCCGCGAAAAACCCGAGGCTCGAAAAGGCCTACTCGCTGCCCGCAAAGGACGGCAAGTACGCCGTCGACGTCTACAAGTTCGAGGTTAAAGCGGACGGCGGCGAGTACGGCTCCAATGCGGGCGTCATGGCAGACGGATACTTGGCTCTGCCCGTGGGCAAGGCGGAAAAGATGCCGATAGTCGCGACATTCTTCGGCGCGGGCTCCTTCAGCGCCGACCCGCGCGACGCCCAGAAATTCGCGCAGGAGGGCGCGATTGGAATCTCAATGAACCCCCACGCAATCCCCATGGGCTTGAAGGGCGACGAGCGCAAGGCGTTTATCGACGAAAAAATAAACGTCGGCGGCAAGAACTACCGTTTTAGGGGCATAGAAGAAAGCCCGGCCGACGTCTATTTTGTCGGAATGTTTAAGCGGCTTTACCAAACTTTGAGAATGGGCATGGCGCGCCCCGAGTGGGACGGCAAAAACATCGCCGTCCGCGGTTTTAGCCAGGGCGGGGCGCAGACGATTGTGGCGGGGTATCTTTGCCCCAAGGTGAACGTCATGGCCCCTCTTTGCCCCGCCATGTGCGACAACGGCGCCCCCGCCGTTTTGGACAGGCATTCGGGCTGGCCCAACTGGACGCGCTACGGAGGAACCGAAATCCAGCTCGAAAACGGCAGGTATTTCGACCCCGCCTTGATGGCGACCCGCATAAAGGGCAAAATGATTGTGGGCATAGGGCTTCTCGACAACACCTGCGCCCCCACCGCCGTTACGGCCATGTTTAACAATCTTAAAAGCCGCGTTAAAAAGCCAATGTACATGCAGGGCGTGGGCCACGGCTGGAATAAGGATTGGACCGAGGCCGAGACCGAATTTATACTCGCAAACACGGGCTTGAAATCTGGAAAATAGCGGCGTTTTTTAGCCTTTCGCGCGCCCTTAATCCCTTAAAAAATCCGCTTTGCGGGGCTTTTGGGGGCGGGCTGGGGCGCGGCGGGGCGCTAAAAATATCGCTTGTAAATATTTTTAATATTGTGCAGAATAAACGTTTAAATTTCTGAATGTATGTCTTGGCAGCGTTTTAAAAAATACTTTTTGGAAATTCCGCAAATCGGATTTTCAATCGACATCAGCAGGGTGGGCTTCGACGAAAATTTCCTGCCCAATATGCGCGGCAAAATGGAGGCCGCCTTCGCGGCGATGAAATCTCTTGAAGGCGGCGCGATAGCCAACCCCGACGAGCATAGAATGGTGGGGCACTACTGGCTCAGGAACTCCTGCTTGGCTCCGACCCCCGAAATAAAAAGCAGCATCGACGAAAACATCGCGCGCATAAAGGCCTTTGCCGAAAAAGTCCATTCGGGAGAAATCCGCGGGGCGGACGGCAGGTTTGAAAATCTGCTTTGCATAGGCATAGGCGGCTCGGCTCTCGGGCCGGAGTTCGTTTCCGAAGCCCTCGCAAGCCCGAAGTCCGACAAGATGAAAGTCTATTTCTTGGACAATACCGACCCCGACGGCTACCGCCTCGTTTTCGACAGGCTCGAGGGCAAGCTCGGCAAAACCCTCGCTCTTGTGGCCTCCAAATCGGGCGGCACTCCCGAGCCGCGCAACGCCATGCTCGAGGCCGCCGCCCTGTGGGAAAAAGCGGGGCTTAGTTTTGCAAAGCACTGCGCCGTAACGACGGGCGAAGGCAGCAAGCTTTTCAACTACGCCAAAGAGCGCGGCTTTTTGGAAATATTCCCGATGTGGGACTGGGTCGGCGGCAGAACAAGCGAATTCGCCGCCGTCGGCCTTCTGCCCGCCGCCTTGCAGGGCATAGATATAGACTCCCTTCTGCGCGGCGCGCGCGATATGGACGCCGCAACCCGCAATCCCGATTTTCTCAAAAACCCCGCCTCGCTGCTCGCGCTTATGTGGTTTTGGTGCGCAAAGGGCGCGGGGGCGAAAGACATGGTGATTCTGCCCTACAAAGACAGGCTTTTGCTTTTTTCGCGCTACTTGCAGCAGCTTATAATGGAGTCGCTCGGCAAGGAGCTCGACCTTGACGGCAAAGTCGTAAACCAGGGCATAAGCGTTTACGGCAACAAGGGCTCGACGGACCAGCACGCCTACGTCCAGCAGCTGCGCGACGGCATAGACAATTTCTTCGTCACTTTTATCGAGGTGCTGAAAGATTCCCCCGCTTCGCAGGTGGAAGTAGAGGAGGGCGGCATCACAAGCGGAGACTATCTTCAGGCCTTTATGCTCGGCACGCGCGAGGCTCTCGGCGCGAAGGGGCGCGACACTATCACGATTACGGTTAACGACGCAAGCGCTTATTCTGTCGCCGCCTTAATCGCCCTTTTCGACAGGACAGTCGGCCTTTACGCAAGCCTTGTAAACATCAACGCCTACCACCAGCCGGGGGTCGAGGCGGGCAAGAAGGCCGCCGCGTCAATTTTGGCGCTTAAAAGAAGCCTCTCTTCCGCGCTTGCCGAAAACCCCGAGCTTTCCGCCGAGGCCGCCGCCGAAAAAATCGGCGCAAAGGGCTCGGAGGAGCTCGTCTTTAAGCTGTTAAAGCACATTCGGGCGAATTCTTAGGCTCTTTTTTCATTGTTTCTACCACAACCTTATTGAGTAATTTTAAAAAATCAACGGACTAAACTTATGGGAAACGTAATTGCTTGGCAGGACTGGCTTGTAATAGCCTTGTACTTCATTGTTATAGGCGTCATCGCTTGGCGGAGCGGGCGCAACCAAAAATCCACGGCCGACTACTTTTTGGCGGGCAGAAACGTCGGGTGGTTTGCGATAGGCGCGTCCATTTTCACCGCGAACATAGGCTCCGAGCACATCGTGGGGCTTGCGGGCGCGGGCGCGAATTCGGGCATGGGCATGGCGCATTTTGAAATGCACGCGTGGGTGCTTATCATGCTAGCCTACGTGTTCGTCCCGTTCTACTACAAGGCGGGCGTCTACACGATTCCCGAATTTCTTGAAAAGCGCTTCGGGGCGAAGACGAGGTGGTTCTTGTCGGTCGTATCTCTTGTTGCTTATGTTTTTACAAAGGTAAGCGTAACAGTCTACGCGGGCGCGATAGTCTTTCAGGCCTTTTTGGGCGACACTTTCGGCTCTCCCGACAACGCCTTCTGGGTCGGCGCGTTCACGACCGTAATCTTGACGGGCATTTACACCGTTTTCGGCGGCATGAGGGCAATCCTTTACACCGCCACCCCGCAGGCGATTCTGCTTATTTTGGGCTCGGGCTTTATCACCTATTACGGCCTTACAACCCTCGCGGAAATCAAGAATCTCGACCCGAACATATTCCAGGGCTGGGGCGCTCTTGTCGATGTGGCGAGGGAAAACTCGAGCAGCTTCGCCCTCTGGCGCCCGCTTTCCGACGGGAATTTCCCGTGGCTCGGCATAATGATTGCCTCCCCCATTATCGGCATTTGGTACTGGTGCACCGACCAATACATAGTGCAGCGCACGTTCTCCGCTAAAGACCTTGAAACCGCCAGAAAGGGCGCGCTTTTCGGCGGCATCCTAAAAATCTCGCCCATTCTGATATTCCTAATTCCCGGCATGATAGGCTGGGCTCTCAACAAGGCCGACGGCGCGCGCTTCTTTTTGGAGATTGACTCCCAAACGCAGGCGATTAAGGGCGACAGCGTGTTCCCTATGCTCGTTTGCTCGCTTTTGCCGGTGGGCTTTAGGGGGCTGATAGTGGCGTGCCTTTTGGCGGCTTTGATGAGCTCGTTGGCGTCTTTGTTCAATTCCTCCGCGTCGCTCTTTACGGTGGACATTTACGAAAAGCTCGTCCCCGGCAAGAGCCAGGCGCACTATGTAAACGTAGGCAGAATCGCGACGACGGTCGTGGTGGGGCTGGGCATGGTTTGGATTCCCGTAATGAAGCTCATTTCAACCGGCGGCTTGTACGACTATCTGCAAAGCGTGCAGTCCTACCTCGCCCCCTCGATTACGGCGGTGTTCTTGCTCGGCATTTTCTGGCGCAGAATGAACGGGCAGGCGGCTCTTGCGGGCTTGGTCGCGGGCTTTATTTTGGGGATGTCCAAGCTTACAATCCAGACGTTTTTCGGCGCGTCAGCCGGCAAGATTAACGCCCCCGCGCTCGCCGCGATAGGCGATTTTAACGCCTACTACTCCGCGGGCGTGCTCTTTGCCGCGACGGTGCTTGTAATCGTCTTTGTGGCTCTTATAACGGAAAAGCCGAAGGCCGCGCAGACCGAGGGCTTGACCTACGCCTGGCTTATGTCGGACGCCAAGCAGAAGGCCGAGGTTCAGGCTTCGTGGACGCTTACGAACAAGCTTTTTACCGGCATAATTTTGGCGGGCGTTATCGGGATGTATATTTACTTCTCCTTCTGGCTGTCTTAGGCGGAGGCTTTTGGCGAAGAAGTTCGTTGCTTCGGCAAAAAGAAGTCCGGAATGAATGTAAATTCTATTCCGGACTTTTTTTGCTCTCGCGCCTGCTTCTTCATCCAAAATCCTCTCGCCTAAGACATAGTTCACAGCGGTTTT
>JAGBOM010000109.1 GCA_017633865.1 Opitutales bacterium | reverse complement strand
TCCTTGCACTCCTTGTTGGACTCGTCGATGAGGAACTCTTTGCAGAACTCTCTGGCCTGTTCGGGGTCGCCGACTGCCATGGAGAGTTTCGCGCCCTCCAAAACGGATTTTCCGGAGAAGTCCAGACACTCCGCAAAGCCCATGGCGCATCTGCCGAAGTACATTATCGCGGTCTTATACTGGCGCTGCTGCTTTTCGAGCATGCCGAGCATATAGAAGGCCTCGGCGTGCGGCTCGCCCGTCCAGGAGGTTGTCGACAAAATAGTGTTATACTTTTCGCGGGCTTCGGCTATGTTGCCCATTTTCTGGGAGAGTTCCGCCTGTTTGAGAGCCATTTTAGGCGCCCTGTCGTCCATGGGGAATTCGTCTTCGGCCTTGGCGTAGAGCTTTTTGGCCTCGGAGTATTCCTTCTTTTTCTCGAAAAGCATGGCCTTGTTTATGGCGGCGTCGAGGCGGTATTCGGAGTCGCTGTTAATTACGAAGTCGTAGGCCTCTATGGCGCTGTCTTCGCCGGCGGCGCCGTACCTTTCGTTGGACTTGCCCATCCAGACTATGACTTTGCAGGGCATATCCTTAAAGTCTTCCTGCGCGAAGATTCTCGGGCGTTCGGGGAGCTTGCCGATGGAGTCGAGAGCCATCTGCATGCGAGCCTCCAAAATTCTGTCTTTGTCGGCCTTGGCCTTTTCAAGCAGGCTTTTAAAGAACTGTTCGGGGGTTTGCTTCGGGAACTTGTTAAGCTGCGCCTTGTAGATATTGTAGAGTTTTACAAGCGGGGCTTTGTCCTTCAAAATATTTTCGCCGAAAACAGCCTCCTTTTCGCCCATCTTTACCTTGAAGAGCAGGTAGAGCATCTTGTTGATTTTCGGGTTCGCCTCGAAATAGTCGTAGCGTTCGTCGGGCTTGCGCACGAGCATAAGCAGGAAGTTTTTGTCGTTCACCGCCTTTTTGAGGAAGGCTTCCGAGGCCTCTATCTGCTCTTTCGCGCGCTGGTAGAATTCGGGGTATTCGGCGATGATTTTATCGACCGAATCGTTGTTGGCGTCGGAGCCGAACTCTTTGAGGACGTCCATATATCCGTTTACGGCGTCGGCGGACAAGCCCTCCTTCAAGAGAGGCTTTGCGATGAGGTATTTCGCCATTGCCCTGTTGCCGTTGGGGTACTGCTCGATATAGCGGTTGAGGATTTTAGCCTGCTCGGTGTAGTTTTCCGCGGCCTCGAGCATGCCGGCGCACTGGAAGAACGCGCCCTCGATTGTCTTGGGGTTTTCGGTGATGTCCGGAACCTTCATGTAGTGCTCGTAGGAATCCTTGTACTCCTGCTCCATAAAGCAGATGTCGCCCAAGAAGAGCTCCGCCTCGCCCAGGAGCTTTGAGGTGGCCTCGGTGGGGGCCACTCCGAACTCCTCGATGAATTTTTCAAAATACCCGCGGGCTCCCGAGACGTCGCCCTCGCCGAACTTCGAGACGGCGCGCCTGAAATTCGTGTCTTCTATATAGATGCTTTCGCCGTATTTTTCGATAATCTTGTTGGCGAGCTCAAAGGATTTCGAGTAGTCCTGCTTCGACAAGAACGAGAGCATCGCCCAATAGAGGGCGCCGTCGGCCGCCGCGCTGTCGGGGTTCTTTTCGGCGAAGTCCAAAAAGTATGAGCGCATCTGCTTGTAGTTCGAGCGGCTTTCCTCTTTGTCGGAGAGCCATGTGGAGCCCATCAGGTAGATGTATTCGGGCGCGGCGTCGTCGTCGGGGTTCTTGGCGAGGGCGCCTTTTGCGATGTCGAAAAACCTCGCGGTGTATTCGGGGTTGGTCTTGCCCTTTTCCAAGAGGTAGAGGGCGTACTGGAGGTTGATGTCTTTAAGGTATTTGCCGTCGGGGAACTTTTGGCGGTATTCGTCGGCTATGGCCTCCACCTGCTTGTCTTTGCCGATGGTCTTCGCGCAGACGAAGGTGGCCACGTAAAAGTCTTCCGCCATTTTATCGTCCGCATAAGAGTCCAAAAGCTGGCGGTACGCCCAGAAGCTTTCGTAGTTGCGCTTGGTCTGGAAATAGTTGCGCGCCTTTCTTGCCAAAAGCTGGGGCTTATACTCGGATATGCCGCCCACCTTGCTCAAAATCGACTCCGCGGTTTGCAGGCGGATTGTAAGATCCTGAATTCTGGGGTTTGCGGCGTTGAGGGTCTTCAGCTTTTGCAGGGTTTTTTCAACCTTGCTTTTATAGTTTGTGTAGTACTCGACTATGTCCTCCTTCGAAAGGACGAAGGTGTAGCAAAGCGAGGCCTCGGCGTATTTGGACCGGTCGGCGAGCTTGTCGCCGAACGACATAAAGTCCGCGGAGAGGTTGATGTCGTAGCGCGCGGGCGTCGGGTGCGTCAAATCGGGAAAATATTTTTTTGCCTCGTCGAAGTTTTCCTCTGCGAGGTTGGCCCTGATTAGCGCGACCGCCGCGAAGGATTTGTCTTCTATGGAGCGCGCCTCCTTGTACATTCTTTCAAACCACTGCTTGCCCTTCTCCCAATTCTTCATGTTGTAGTAGGCCTGCGAAATCTTCTTTACGACCGCGAAGCGCTCGTAAATGTTCATCGAGTTTACATACGGGGGGTTGAGCGAAATAGCCCAAGTGTCGGCGGCCTCCTCGAACTTGCCCAAGCCGTTCAGGCAGCTGGCTTTTAGCTCTATGGCTCTCGCCACGCGCTTGCCGTTGGGGTAGTCGGTTATGACCTTGTCGAAATACGGAATCGCGCTTTCGAGGTGGTTCGCGCTTTTCATCGACATATATTCCTGAATGTAGCCGAAGCCCAGGAAGAAGTAGATGTCCTCAAGCGGGGAT
>JAGBOM010000108.1 GCA_017633865.1 Opitutales bacterium | reverse complement strand
CGGGGGCGGCGGTGTGCCGGGGCGCGGCGAGCGCGGCCATGCCCGTCGGCGTTTCGCAATACCTGAACTTGGCGGGCTCAAAAATCTGCGCCGCCCTGATTTGGGGAGCCGAGACGCTCTCGCGGGGCGGGTTTGTCGCGCGGGTAAAAATAGAGCCCCATTGCGCTTTTTTAATTGAATGCGCGCTAATCGCGGGGCTAATATTTATGCCGAAAATATCGGGCGGCAAAAAATTCCTGCTCCCGCCCCTAACCGCGATTTTAGGCATTCTTTTATCCGCCCTATGACCCCCCCGAACTTCCCAAAATTCGACCCCTCCGAATTGGAGCCGAAGGCGCTGAAAAAAATGTCGGAAATAAAAGCCGCCGGCGAAAAAGTCGGCGTGGCGCTTTCCGGCGGGGCGGACTCCGTGTTCACCCTTTTTGTCTGCGCAAAATTTTTCGGCGCGGAAAACTGCGTAGCCCTCCACTACAACCACGACGTCCGCCCGACCGCCCTGCGCGACCAAAATTTCTGCGAGAGCCTCTGCCGCGCCCTCGGCGTGAAATTCGCGTTTAAAAAACGCTCCGAGCCCCTTAAAAAGACAAGCGAAGATTCGCTTCGAAAACTTCGCCACGAATTTTTCGGCTCCGCCTGCGCCGCGGAAAAAATCAAAAGCCTCGCGCTCGGGCACATCAAAAACGACATTCCCGAAACCATGCTGATGCGCCTTTTAAGAGGCGCGTCGGCAAAGGCGCTTTGCGCCCCCCGCGCAGTCTCGGAAAAATCGGGGCTAATCTATTTCCGCCCCGTTTTAAGCTTCGGCAAAGCCGAAATCAAAAGCCGCCTCTCGGCCTCCGGCATAGAGTGGGTTGAGGACGAAACCAACGCCGAGTGCGTCTTTTTGCGCAACAGCCTGCGCGTAAAACTGCTCCCGCTCCTCGCCGAAATTTCGGGGCGAGACCCCGCCGAGGCCTTCGCGCGAACCCGCCGCATACTCGAGGAGAACGACGATTTTTTGCGGGAGATTTTCGACCGGGGCGCGGAGATTTTGCGGGGGGGCAAAATCAGGTTCAAGTCGCCCGAATTTTTAAAGGCGCCGCTTGTAAGGCGGGCTGTCGGCATTATGGAAAGAGCCTCGGGCTTCGAGCTTTCCGCCAAAAGCGCGGACGCGTTTATAAAACTCGCCGCCCAAAACCTCGCCGCGCGCGCAAACGCAAAAGGCGGCTTTTTGATTTTCGACCCCAAAACCTCGAGCATAGAATTTCTAAAAAACCCCAAACCCCTGCCCGCCTTCTTCGTCGAGCTCCGCCACGGCGAGAACGTCCTCCCGGGCGGCTCAAAAATCATAATGGAGCACGCGGAGATTTCGCCGGACGAATTTAGGCGTATTTTGGCGGGCGAATTCGACGAGGCCTCCACCGCGTTCATCCGCCCCCCGGGCTCCGCGATTTACGCCAAGAACATAGAAAAGGGCGACGCCTACGCGCCCCTCGGCCTAAAAATCAAAAAGAGCGTCCTTTCGATGATGTCGGCAAAAAAAACGCCCGTTTTGAAACGAAAAACCTTTCCGCTTGTCTGTTTTAAGAACGCCGAGGGCATTTGGGCGCCCACGCTCGCCCCGAGCGAAAGCCTCAAATTGTCAACTTACGGCCTTGCAATTAGATTGACCTACATTGATAATTCGTATGAATTTTAACACTAATGCGGAATAATATAGGCTTTGCCCGCGAATAAATTTATATGGACAACAATAAAAGAAATTTAAAGGGACAGACAAAAACGCTGCTCGTGTGGGCCGCGCTTATAGCGATAGTCGTAGCCCTGCAATTTTTATCGCCGTCGGCGGAGGCTCAAAAGTTCAACATACAGCAGCTGATGAACGCCGCCAACAACGACGACATCAAAAAAATCTCCATTAAATACAACCCCGACGCCGGCAAAGACTGGTACTCGATAAAGGGCTCCGTCAAAAACCCGCGCTTCAACAAGCCCGACGCCCCCAAGGACACCCCGCGCGAAATCCCCTTCTACTTCAACGGGCAAATCGCGCCCGAGCGCTACAAAATTCTAACGGACCGCGCCGCCGCTTGGACTGTCGACGAGGAAAGCTCGTACTCAATCTGGAAAAGCCCGCTCTTCTCGTTTTTGCCGCTTTTAGTGTTTTTCGGCATCGGCGGCTACATCATTATGCGCAAGCTCGGCATGAGCAACAAAAGCGCGATGAATTTCGGCAAAAGCCGCGCAAGGCTCCTGCCGCCCGACAAAGACCGCACGACATTCGACGACGTCGCCGGCTGCGACGAGGCCAAAGAGGAGGTCGCCGAAATCGTTGACTTTCTGAAGTCTCCCGACAAATTCAGAAACATCGGCGCGAAAATCCCCAAGGGCGTTCTGATGGTGGGCCCGCCCGGAACGGGCAAAACGCTTCTCGCCCGCGCAATCGCCGGCGAAGCGAACGTCCCGTTCTACTCGATAAGCGGCTCCGACTTTGTGGAAATGTTCGTGGGCGTGGGCGCTTCGAGGGTTAGGGACATGTTCGAGCAGGCCCGCAAAAACGCGCCCTGCCTCGTGTTTATCGACGAGATAGACGCCGTCGGCCGCCTGCGCGGCGCGGGCATGGGCGGCGGCAACGACGAGCGCGAGCAAACGCTGAACTCCCTGCTTGTAGAAATGGACGGCTTCGACGGCCGCGAAGGCATAATAATAATAGCCGCCACAAACCGCCCCGACGTTCTCGACAACGCCCTTCTGCGCCCCGGCAGGTTCGACAGGCAGGTGACGATAGACTATCCCGACATAAAGGGGCGCGAGGAAATCCTCAAAATCCACGCCAAAAAAATCAAGACGGACAAGGATATGGACTTCGCCCTCATCGCGAAAATCTCGCCCATGTGCGCCGGCGCGGACTTGGCCAACATGCTTAACGAGGCCGCGATAAACGCCGCCCGCCGCGGCGCGAAAAGCGTTTCCATGGCCGACGTCGAGGAGGCGCGCGACAAAATCTTCTTCGGCAAGGAGCGCAAAAAGCTCATGGACGACGAGCAAAAGAGGCTCATCGCCTGCCACGAATCGGGGCACACCCTCGTAAGCTGCGAGACCGACTACTCAAAACGCATGCCCGTCCACAAAGTCACGATTATCCCCCGCAACAACAGCCTGGGCTCCACCATGTTCCTGCCCGAAAAAGACATTCTTCTCGAAAACAAAACGACGCTCCTCAACCAAATTTGCGTGGCTCTCGGAGGCAGAGCCGCCGAAGAGGAGGCTATCGGCGAAATTTCAAACGGCGCGGCCGGCGACATCGAGCAGGCCACGAAAATCGCCCGCAAAATGGTCTGCAACTGGGGCATGGGCTCGCTCGGCCCCATAGCTTTCGGCGGCAACCAGGAGCATATATTCCTCGGCAAGGAAATCGCCCGCGACCAAAACATAAGCGAGAAAACCGCCGAGCTTATCGACGCCGAAATTAAAAGCATAATATCCTCGCAGCTCGAAAGAGCCCGCGAAAT
>JAGBOM010000107.1 GCA_017633865.1 Opitutales bacterium | reverse complement strand
CGGAGCTTGGCGGCGAAACTCCCCGCAGACTGGAACAACTCTGATGACGAGCATATACTATTACGATGTTGCAAGCCAGACAATGAACGAGGCTAAGGTGTTCTCCAACCGCATAGACCAAAGCGTAACGCTTTGGAAACCCACCGAAATAGCCTTTGTTCTGCCCACAGGCGACAGTGCAAAATTGAAGATTTTTGCTGACCAATCCACGCTTGAAGCTCTGGGCAAGGCATTCCAAAGCGAAGCCTGCGAGGTCTGCGAAGACGGCGAAACACGGGTAAAGCTGTTTCTTACTCCTCCCGCCGTAAATCCAGAATAAATTTAACAATGATTCGCATAAAGGTAAAATGCAACGATGATTGTACGGAATGCACTCCGCGCATTATTGCGAGCTTCACGACAAATCCCGACACCCCAGTATGGGATTTAACGCCATATCAGGGCGACGGCGTAGGGACTCCCAATCGGAAGTGGCGGCTTTTTGAGCGTGGAGCTGGGCTTGAATACGAAAGCGGGGAGATAGACGCAAACGGACAGCTTGTGGGGCTTCCTGATGAGTTTGTGTCCCATTAAGCGCGCTGCCGCCTGTCTCATAGCCCTTGCCGCGCAGGTAATCCTTCATTTCGGAAATGAATTTGTCGCGGCTCATTGTAGCCTTTTGCGGATCGCGCTTTGCGGAGTCAACCGCTTCGCCAATCAGCTCGCGCATTTTGCCGAGAACCTCGGCATTGTTCACTCTCGCCGAAAAGAAGCACTTTTCGCGTATTGCGGGGGCAATCTTTTCCCAGTCCGCGCTCGACATCGCTGACGGCGTCGCCCTGCGGCTTTCAAAACGAGAAACCGCTTTCGCGTCGGGTTTAAGACTGATGTTGAGTGCCGGCATAGATTCTTCTTACCATTCGCGTTCGTTTTTCATAAACCGTTATAATCTGAGCGCTGCGGAACTCCGCGAGCGGGGCGCACAATTTGCGCGACTCCCGAGCTTTGCGCGGAATTTTCGGCGGGTTCTGGGTTGTCGGGCATGGAGGGCTTGATTTTGCCCTCGGCGATTTTGTCCAGACGCGAGCGCGCGGCGTTTGCCATAGCGCGCTCATCGTCGGAGAGTTTTAGCATTAGGCGCGGCTTGGCAAATTCCACAACGAGCGCAAGGGCTTCTGCGGAGAGTTCTGCGGGAATTTTAGTTTCGAGCACGTCGACGGCGAAGCCGCCGCTTTTAATGTCGCTGCGGATTCGCCCCACAACGCGCTCAATCGCGACCTCTACGGGGTTTTCCTGCGCCTGCTCGTACTTCGCGCGGGTTTCGAGAGCCTTTACCAGCGCGCCCGCCTGATAGCTCGCCACGTCCGCGACTGTTATTGCAATCCAGCGGCTCACGCGGCTGCCCTCCAGCGTTTGCCGTTTTGCACGGCGTTAAAATTCGCATGCATAGCGTCTGCAAGGCTGTCGCAGGCGACGAGCATTTCCGATTTTACAGGTCGCCCAACGTATTGAGTTCCGGAAGAATATTTGAACGGAACTTCGATTTTCGCAAAATCCGCAAAGATTTCGCGGCAGATGTCCGAGCCGTCGCAGGAAAGCAGCCACTTGCCTTTTAGAGAATAAAGGCTGTTTCGCAAAATCTGCATGTCTTCGGGCGTCCAGGCGTCGTAAATGCCGCTGTCGCCGGTGCAGTACGGCGGATCAAAATAAATAAAAGCTTTTTCGTTGTCGTACAAATTTACGACCTTCTGCCAGTCTCGGCCGCCCTTGCGCGCGTTGAAGGCAAAGACTTTGTTCGCCGGCAAAATCGTGCTCTTGCTTTTGTCCGGGTTTTCGAGGCGCTCTTTGGCGATGCGCAGCTCGTCGATGCCGAGGAACATCGCGACGTCTGCGGGGCTCATTTTCGCCGCCGCGCCTTCGCCGGGAGCGCTCGAGGCGACCATAGCCTGGTAGCGGTACGACCACGCGGTTTCGCCGCACAAAATGCGGTTTGCCGAAATGCCGCAGGAATCGGCTACAAGCCAGCCGTTTTTCTCCATCTCGACGCCCTCCGTGTCGAAGGAGCTCCTTTTGAAGCGCAGATATCCCTGCGTGTTCTCGAAAAACCAAAGCGGAACGGAGCGGACTTCCGCGCTCAAATTCGGGGCGTCGGACGTATCCCAGATGATTTCGGACACGGCGAACTGGTTCTCAAGCGCGGATAAAATGTTTTCTATGAGCATGCTCATAGAGCCGTGCTTGTTTGCGTCGGCTGCGGAGGATACGCGGATATTGTTGTAAAAGTCCTCCAAAAATGCCGCCTGCTCGGCGGACGCGTTTTCGTCTTCGCCCATTTCAACAATAGTCCAGCCCAGGCGGGAAGTGGCGCGCTT
>JAGBOM010000106.1 GCA_017633865.1 Opitutales bacterium | reverse complement strand
ACCATTGCGGTTTCTTGAATATCATATATTGGTTCCTTGTTTTTGCGCCCGGGGGAAGAGGGGAAATTTTTTTCGGTTCAATAAGTAAAGAAAGAAAAATATGAGAAAAGCGATAACAACGTCTATCTTGGCAATAGCCGCGTTTGCCGGCTCCGCGTTTGCCGACACTGTGTACACCCCCGTCGACTTCTCGAGCGGCTGGGAGTTCCAGTATTTGGATCAAATCGACGGCGGCAAAAACATTCAGACCCAGCAGGGGCACACCCAGTGGGCGGCCACTCCGGAGTACACCCATCAAATGCTGTATTCGTCCAGCCTGAAACTTAACATTGACGAGTGGACGCTGAGCGGAGACACCGCCTACATAGGTTTCAGCAACGGCAACAACTCCTATAAAATCTTTCAGGACGGCAGCGTTTACGAGTGCGCCACCAGCACTTGGACTCCCGAAACGCAGGTTGCCTCGCTCGGCGACTGGAACAAAACGAATCTCGACGTCTTTTATGTTTACAACGAGGATGCCGGCGATATTTACTCCATCCAATTCGCGTCCGACGTCGCGACAACGCCCGTGTTGCAGTTTTGGGGGAGCAAAAATATCGGCCAGATAGTAGGCTCGAACAACAAGATACACACCTCTTCAAGCGCGGTTCCCGAGCCCTCCACATACGCGGCGGTTTTCGGGGCTTTGGCCATAGCCTTTGCGGTATGGCGCAGGCGCGGGCGCTTAAACGGCTAAAATCGCGTAGATTATTTTAACGCAAGCTGCCTTCCGATTTTTTCGGAAGGCTTTTTTGTTTATTAAAATTTTTTGGGCGGAGTGGGGGCGTTGTTTTTTGCGCGGAAAATTTTATTTGCAAAAAGTTCTTTTTTTGCGGCGCTTGCGCCCGAATTATTTTTTGCGCGTAAAAATCGGGGCGGGGCGCGCGTTTTTAAAGGTCGGGAAAATTTTTTTTGGCGGGGCGGATTTAGGCCGCGTTTTTTGAGCTTTTAAGGCTCGTTTTTGTTCCGAATATCTTAATATGCTAATATTTAGCAAGTTGGGGCTTACGCTTTTTGGCTTTTTACCGATAGTCGGAAAATAGGCGAAAGGAACAATCGAAGGAATGAAAAAAAGCATAAAAATACTTGTTGCGGCGGCGCTTGTTTCAAGCCCGCTTTTTGCGGACTGCGTTATGGCCGATGAGGGCGGGGTTTCCCGGCTTGTGGATTTTTCCGAGGGCTGGATTTTCAGCAAGGCAAAGCTTAGCGCGGACGGGGCCAATATTGAGAGCGTAGATTATCCTCTTGACTGGACGGCCACGCAGGTTGAGCCGTTTAAGGGCTCTTTGTACAAGGTCAATTTCGCGCTCGACAAGTGGAGCGACGATTCCTCGCGCCTGACGTTTCACAGCGGCGATTGCCATTACACGCTTTTAAGGGACGGCGTTATTATAGATTCGCGCAACAACAAGGTGGGGCATTTGTCGGATTGGAGCAGAAGCGGGCTCGAGCTTGTGTATCATTACGACGAAGCCGCCTACAAGGGCTCGATAGAGCTGATTTCCGGCAACGACAGAGTCGGCCTTTT
>JAGBOM010000105.1 GCA_017633865.1 Opitutales bacterium | reverse complement strand
GTGCACGCAGGGCGCGTGGTTAAGGGCGTAAACTTTGTGAATTTAATCGACGCCGGCGACCCCGTCGAGCAGGCGAAGGCCTACGAGGCTCAGGGCGCCGACGAGCTCGTGTTTCTCGACATCACCGCCTCAAGCGACGGCAGGGCGATTATGCGCGAAGTCGTCGAGCGCACCGCGAGCGAGTGCTTTATGCCGCTTACCGTCGGCGGCGGCCTGCGCACTTTGGAGGACATTCGCGCAATGCTTAACGCGGGGGCGGACAAGGTTTCGCTCAACACCTCGGCGGTTGAGAACCCGGACCTTGTCTGGCAGGCTTCTGCGAAGTTCGGCAACCAGTGCATTGTCGTGGCTATCGACGCCAAGCGCGACGCGCCCGGCAAATGGTCGGTCTACACTCGCGGCGGCAGAAATAAAACGAACCTCGACGCGGTGGAGTGGGCGATGGAGGTCGAGCGCCGCGGCGCGGGGGAAATCCTTTTAACCTCCATGGACGCCGACGGCACCAAAGACGGCTACGACTTGGAGCTGACCGCCGCTGTAAGCGACGCTGTGGGCATTCCCGTAATCGCTTCGGGCGGCGCGGGCAATTTGGGGCACTTGGTGGACGCTGTAAAGGTCGGCAGGGCGAGCGCGGTTTTGGCGGCCTCTATTTTCCACTTCGGCACTTACACAATAAGGCAGGCGAAGGAGGAGATGATTAAGAATGGAATCCCCGCCCGCCTTGTTTAGGCGATTGCTTTTGGCGCGGAACTGTGTCGCCGCGTCAAAAAAAGCTTGGAATGAATGTAAATTCTATTCCAAGCTTTTTTATTCCTTGCTCCTTGTTCCGCATCCAAAATCAATGCGCCTAAAACATCGAACTCCGAACGGTTTTATTTTTTCTATTTTTTAATTAGACTATTTTTTATTCGGATTTTTAGGAGCTATTAAACGAAGTTTAATGCGTCTTTAGGCAAGAGGCGCGGGGCTCCGCGCCGCATAACCACCGAGAGGAAGCGAAGCTTCCGAGGGTCAAGGGCTAGCCCTTGTTTTGACAAGAGGCGCGGGGCTCCGCGCCGAATAACCACAACGGGATGCGTAAGCATCCCCCGTCGAGGGCGCAGTCTTCGTTTTGTGAAAAAAATGCTTTTAATTTTACAAAAGATGTGTTTTGCTTACTCTTACTTCACTTTTTACATTTATGAGAGATGGAAAATTTCTTTAGGCTTGAACATATCACAAAGATATTCGGGTCGCACAGGGCGGTTCACGACGTATCTTTGAATGTAAACAGGGGCGAGGTTTTTTCGCTCTTGGGCCCGAGCGGGTGCGGCAAGACCACGATGTTGAGGGTTGCCGCTGGTTTTGAGGAGGCCGAGTCGGGCAAAGTGTTTTTGGAGGGCGAGGACATTTCAAATTTGCCGCCGAACAAGCGCAGGATAAACACTGTTTTTCAGAACTACGCGCTTTTTCCGCACATGTCCGTTTGGGACAACATCGCATTCGGCCCGCGCACGGCGAAGCTTCCGGAAAGCGAAGTCTCCTCCCGCGTAAAGAAAATGCTTGAGCTCATCCGCCTTGAGGAGCACGCCCATAAGCGTCCCGACCAGATTAGCGGCGGGCAGAAGCAGCGCGTGGCGATTGCGAGGGCTCTTATAAACAAGCCGTCTCTTTTGCTTTTGGACGAGCCTTTGGCGGCTTTGGATTTGAAGCTGCGCCAATACATGCTTTTGGAGCTCGACAGAATCCACGACGAGGTCGGCATCACGTTTATCTACGTAACGCACGACCAGACCGAGGCCATGAGCCTCAGCGACCGCATCGCCGTCATGAACAGGGGCTCGATAGAGCAAATCGGCACGCCCGCCGAAATTTACGAAAGCCCGCGCACGAAATTTGTCGCGGAGTTTATCGGCGACACGAATTTCTTTGAGGGCAGGGTTTTGGAAAGCGGCGGCGAGTACTGCAAGATCAACCTTTTCGGGCT
>JAGBOM010000104.1 GCA_017633865.1 Opitutales bacterium | reverse complement strand
TCTTCGCCAAAAGCAATCGCCTAAATCAGGATTGGCGGTATATCCGCACTACTCTTTGCGTAAACGAAGTCAAGGCTTCCGCGGGCGATATGCCGAGCCTGCCGCAGTACTCCTCTATGCTTATCGAATGCGTCTGCGACGAGCCTATAATTATTGCCTCGTCGCTAAGCTCGACCCTCGCAAGGTTCGTAACGTCAACCGCAACCTGGTCCATAGAAACCCTGCCTATAATCGGCACGAGCGTGTCTCTAATAATGACGTTCGCGTTAGAGCTTGCGCTGCGGGCGAGGCCGTCGCCGTAGCCCACGCTAAGAAGCGCGATTTTCGAGTCGCGCTCAAGGCGGTAGGTTTTCGCGTAGCCGACGTACGCGCCCTTCGGCAGCCTTTTTATGTGGCTTACGGCCGAGCGGAACGTGATTACCTGCTCGGGCTTGAATGTTTCCAAAACCGAATTTTTTTCTGGGGCGATGCCGAAGAGGACAAGCCCCGCGCGCAGGCTCGTCTGAAATCCTTCGGGAAGAATCGAGGCGTCGAACATGTCGCTGTGGTGAATGTACGCCTTTTGGCCGAGATTTATAAGCGTCCCGGCGGCGTGGCGCAGAAAGCCGGGGTCGGGAATGTCGCTTTCCTCGGGGGCGCCCGTGCCTGTGCCCGCAACGCAGAAGGCTTCGAGCGTCAGCCATTGGCTACCCATAATCGCCGCGAGCATGGCGCGCGCCTGGGCAACATCGGGGATTGACAGGTTCGGGTTTGCGGACGGAAGCTTCATGTGCACGACCGCTTTTTTGCCGAGCTTTTCCGCGGCGGCCTCGAAGCGTTCAACCTCCTCTAGGCTCGCCAGAACCGCGGTGATGTCGCGCTCGATAAAGAAAGTTTCCTCGCCGGGGACTGACGCGCTAAGCACAATCACGGGCCAGCCCTGACCGACTTTTCTGACGCGCGCGGCCTCGCTTAGATTGGTGACCGCGAAGGCGTCGGCCCCGCTAAGCATAAGGCGCGCCGCCGCCGCCTCCATCCCGATTCCGAAAGCGTCGGCGGACACGAGGGCGATGTAGCTTTTTTCTCCCGGCATGTAGTGCCTGATTTTGCCGAGGTTGCGCTCAAGCGCGTAAAGGTCGATTTGTACGGAGCATCTTAACTGCGTGCGGCTGAATTCCATTTTGCGTACTCTCTTTTTGACAAAATTTTTGCGTCGAAAATTTCGCCGCCGGCGGCGGCTTGAACAAGCCCGGGGTTCTCTTGCAGAGCCTTGAAAATCTCGGCGCAGTCGAAATATGTTATCTCAAGCCCCTCGAAATTTTTGTCCGCAACCTTGCGCTGTGAAATCAAATATCGGGGGGAGGGCAGATATTGGATTTCGGCGGACGGAATTTCCGAAATTTTCGTTTCGCCCCCGGCAAAACTAAGCGCGTTTGCGAATCCCTTTCTGGAGGGCGCGACTACGGAAAATTCGCCAGCCGTTTTTTTGAGGATTGCAGCGTACGTTTCAAGCGAGCTCCACGCAAAGCAAATGGAGCCTGCGTTAACCTCCCTAAACACCGCAAGCGCCGCCGAGCTCGCCCGCGCGCCCAAGACCGAGCCCACGCCCCGGCAAAACCCGAACGCGCGGATTTCCGCGATTTTTATTGAGGCGTCCGCGCAGGCTTTCTCAATGAGAGAAAACAGGTTTTCGAGCGCGCCGCCGCAAGCCGAGCGTTTAGAAACGAGCCTGCCGTCTTTAAAAACCGCCGCGGACAAATTATCGCCGCTTGCGTCGGCGAGCATTACAAGCCCCGAATTCAAGAAATATGTGCAGCCAACTTCCGCCATTCCAAAAATTTTTTTAGATTTAAATCAAGCCGCGAGCCGTTATTTTTCAAGCTATTTTTTTTCGTCTTTAAAAACGTAAACCCTGTCGTTTTTCCTGACTTTGGACGGGACTTTTACGGAGATGACGTCGCCCTTTTCCGCGCTTTTTGCGGGGGCGCCCGACAGGAAAATTTCGCCCGCATTGGCTCTTACAAATCCGGTGGTCGAGCCCTCTATCTGGAATTCGTCGCCCGCGCTTATGGAGGCGTCGTCAACGGAAATTTGCGCGACTTTTTGCTTTGAAAAATAGTTTAGCACCCTGCCCAAAATGCGCTTTTTGCGGGTCGCAAAATTTCCGGAGGAAGTCCAGTCGCCAACGGGCTTTCCCATGTAAAATCCGGAGGAAAAGCCCCTGTTGAAAACTTTGCCGACCCGTTCTTGAAGCCCGCGGGCAAGCCCGTCAAACCTCGGCTTAAAATCTTTGGCCGAACGGTTTTCGGCGTAAAAATCGACGGCCTCGCGGGACGCGGAAACCGTCTCGAAAACGTATTCGGCGTTGCGGTTGCGCCCCTCGATTTTTAGCGAATCAATTCCCGCGTCCAAGAGCTTCTCCAAAAACGGGAGCGCGCAAAGGTCTTTCGGGCTCATGACGTAGCCTTTGCCGACCAAAAACCCCTCGCCTTCGCCGCGGGAGTCCCTTACGAAATATTCGCGGCGGCAGGGCTGCATGCACTCGCCGCGGTTCGCGCTTTTGCCGCAGTTAAAGAGCGACATAAAGCACCTGCCGCTTACCGAAACGCACATCGCCCCGTGCGCGAAAACCTCGAATTGAATCTTTTTCGCCTCGGATTTTCCCAAAATTTTATTAAGGGAGCTTCGGATTTTTGCTATGTCCGAAATCGGGCACTCTCGCGCGAGCACGAACCTGTTTACGCCCAAAGCCTTGTGCCAAAGCGCGATTGCCCGCTTGTTCGCCGCCGACGCCTGAGTAGACAAAAACGCCTCCATGCCGAACTCCCGCGCCAAGTCTATCGCGGCGAAGTCCCATGATATTACGGCGTCGACGCCGCTGTTTTTGGCGAGCCTCACGGTTCTTTTGAGCGCGGGGAGGTCGCCGTCGAAATAAATCGTGTTCAGCGCGAGATATTTTTTTACGCCGAATTTGTCGCACAATTTTGAAAGCCGCCCCATTTCGGAGGCCGAAAAATTTTTCGCCCCCGCGCGCATGTTAAGCCCCTCGACGCCGAAATAAACAGCGTCCGCGCCCGCTTTTATCGCGGCGTCGGCGCAAATAAAATCGCCCGCGGGCGACATGATTTCGGGAATGCGCTTTTTGCGGCTCATAATAAAAAAACATTTAACCGCCCGAAACCGCCTTTGTCAATTTCCCATTTGCGCCCAACTTTTTTATTGAACGGACACTCCTTATTTGCGAGTCTATAAAAGTAAAAATGTTGGATTTCGGACAGTATTCAAGCCTTGAGCAAAACCATGCCTTGTCGCCGCAAATGCGCCAAAGCCTGAATATTTTGCAGGCCGGAACGGCGGAGCTGCGCGGGATTATCGCCGCCCAGCTGAACTCGAACCCGCTTTTGGAGGCCGAAAACCCCGATTCCGAAATCTCCCTCGACGCCCCCGAAATCGGCGGCGAATCCGAAAACGCGGAAAACGGCGACGAAGACGGAGAAATTTCCGAAAGCTACTCTTCGGGCGATTCCGACTCGGATTCGCGCTCAAAATTCTTTGAATCCATTGCGGAAGCAGAATCGCTGCAGGAGCACCTGCGCAGGCAGGCTGCTCTTGAAATCAAAAGCGAAAGCGTAATCCGCGCCTTTGAAACCCTTGCAGGCCTCCTCGACGAAAGGGGTTTTTTGCCCCCGGACGCCGCGGAAATCGCCGTTCAAAGCGGCTCTGCCGAAAGCGACGTTTTGGAGGCTCTG